>QHPW01000074.1 GCA_003219675.1 Verrucomicrobiota bacterium | reverse complement strand
CCCGCACCGCTCAGTCCCTTCCCGAAAACCGACAGGCATTGACCGGTTATATCGCCGAATTGCTCGCACACGCGCAAAGCGGCGGGGAGGACCGCATTTACGCGCGGGCGATCGACGATCTGGAGCGCGAACTTTTTGGGCGCGCCATCAAACTTGCCCAGGGCAATCAGGCCAAAGCCGCCCGTTGGCTGGGTGTTTCGCGTCTGACCATGCGCGAAAAACTCAACCGCTTCGGCCTCCATCCCGCGCAGGACAAAACCGGCTCCGAATATCTGGAATAGTCGCCTTCCATCAACCGGGTGGGGCGTGACTCCATCGAGCCCTGATTTTCTATCATTGGGAGAACAGGGCTCGACGGAGTCTCGCCTCACCATGAACCGGCCGTAAAATCTCGACTTGTTCCGTCCTGCAACCATAGGGTCTTGACTGATGTTTTCGTCCCGAGCGGAAGTGATCCGCCACTGCAACCTGCCCGAAAATTTTCCGGAGCGACCAGGTCTCGCCCGGTGCGGAGGGCGTTCTGCCGGATGCGGCTTCCGGCGTTCAAAAGCCTCCCGGTTCCTGTCGGTTCTGTTTGCGCTTTGTTGGCTAAGCGCCTGCCGCACCACGCCGCTGTTGCCGGCCGTCAACCTCGGTGAACCGGGCTGGCGCCTCCGGCAAGGTCAGGCCGTTTGGCGTTCAAAAAGGGACGCGCCGGAAATTGCGGGCGAATTGCTGCTCGCCGCTCATCCTGACGGACGCTCTTTCCTTCAGTTTACCAAAACACCTCTGCCATTCGTGGTCGCGCAAACCACGACCAACGCCTGGCAGATCGAATTCGTCGCCGAAAACAAAACGTTCTGCGGCTCCGGCAGACCACCGTCGCGGTTGGGCTGGTTACACCTCGCGCGCTGCCTCACCGGCCGCGTTCCGCCGGCGAACTGGCGTTGGAAGCAATTGGACGAGGGCCGCTGGCGGCTGGAAAACAACCTCAGCGGCGAGAGGATGGAAGGATTCCTGACGCCATGATCCCGTTCCGCCGCTGGTTCTGCCTGGTGCTGCTGATTCCTGTCGCGTTCGGCCTCGCTCGACTTCGATTTGATGTCGAAGTTCTGAACCTGCTGCCCGGCGACGCCCCCGCGGTTCGAGGGCTGAAAATCTACCAGCAGAATTTTGCCAACGCGCGGGAGTTGATTCTCACCGTTCGCGTTGCGGACAGCGAAACTGCCGAGAACACCGCGCGCGCCATTGCCGACCGCCTCCGCCTCGAGACCAATCTCGTCGCCGGCGTCCTCTGGCAGCCGCCCTGGCTCGAACAACCCGCGCAAGCCGCCGAACTGATTGGCTACCTCTGGCTTAATCAACCGCCGGCAGTTTTCGCTCAACTGACAAGACGGCTCGCGCCAACCAACCTCAATTCGCTGTTGGCCTCCGCGCGCGACGAACTCGCGACGTCGATGTCGCCCCGCGATCTCGCGCAACTCAGTTACGATCCCTTCAGACTCACACGCCTCCCCGAGGGTGCGTCAGGTTCCACGACCGGTTTCGGCGAGGACCAGGCGATGTTCGCTTCGGTCGATGGCACCTTTCGCCTGCTCTTTGTCAAAGCGCGCCGGGAATTGACGACTTACCGCGAATGCATGCGCTGGCTGGAAGCGGTGAAGCGGGCGGTGGACGAAGTTGTGAGGCCGGCACAGCAGACACCCGCCGGCGTCGCCATCGGATACACCGGCCGGCCGGCCTTCGTCGCCGAGATCGCAGGGGGTATGGAACGCGACGTCACGATGTCGGTCGGCGGCACGTCGCTGATTATCGCGGTTGATTCTGGCGGGCACACTTTCTCTGGGCGGCCTGATCTTCGGTGCGGTCAACGTCGTCAGCATGGGGTTCGCCGCCATTCTGCTGGGTCTGGCGGTGGATTACGCCGTGGTGCATTATCAGGAAGCGCTCGCGCATCCCGATCTGTCGGTGCCGGAAATCCGGCGCGCCATCGCGCCGAGCATTTTCTGGGCTGCGGTCACGACCATCGCCGCTTTCCTGGTGTTGAATTTCGGCGGCCTCCCCGGTCTCGCCCAACTTGGATCGCTGGTGGGCGTCGGTGTGGGGCTGTCCGCGCTGGTGATGATCTTCGCCTTCTTACCGCCGCTTTTTCCTGAGCGCGCGCGTCCTCGGCCCAACCGGGCCGATACCGGTCGGTCGCGCGACGTCAAACCCGCAGCGCCGGTCAGACCGCTTTTTGTCAGATCCGTTTTTGTTGGGACCGGGCTTCTGGTTGTGAGCGCATCGTTCGCGCTCTGTTCGGGCCTTCCGAGGATGGACCCGACCGCCAATGCGCTGCGCCCCCGAACCAGTCAGGCGTATGCCGCGCTTGAAACCATCAAACAGCTGCTCAACCAAAAGCGCGAACCTCTTTGGCTGATCGTCGAAGGTCGGGATGAACGTGAAGTCGGCCGTCGACTGGACGCGGTAGCGCCTCTGCTCGACGAGGCGGTGTCCTATCACCTGCTTTCCGGGTTCACTCTGCCCACCGTTCTTTGGCCGCGCCCGCAATTCCAAACCGCCAATCGCGCAGCGGCGGGACAATTGGCCGCTGAACGCGAACTGCTGCGCTCTTCCGCCTCATCCAACGGGTTCGCCGGAAACTCACTGGCGCTGACCGACGGTATCCTGGACGCCTGGCGGCAGGCGAGTCAGGGCACCAACGTTTTCTGGCCTGCCAACCCGATGAGCGACTGGGTCTTTGAAAAGGTGGTCGCTCGCACTCGAACCCATTTCTACGCGCTTGGACTCCTCCACTCCGCTCTTGACAGCGCAACTGCCAATCCAGCGTCCTTTGCCCACCTCGAGTGGCAGCTTCCGCGCGACGGGGTCTGGCTTTCGGGCTGGGATCTGCTGGGGGGCGCCGTGCTGTCCAGAGTCAAAAGCAATTTGTGGAAACTCGTCCTGCCGATGGTGGGGTTGGTCCTGTTGTCCCTTTGGCTCGCATTCCACCGCCTTGCCGAAGTGGCTCTGAGCCTGAGCATCCTGTTCATCAGCGGACTTTGCCTCCTCGCCGTGATGCGAATCGCAGGATGGTCATGGAACCTGCTCAACTTGATGGCGCTGCCGTTGATTCTCGGGACCGGCGTCGATTACAGCATCTTCATGCAACTGGCGCTCCGCCGGCATCACGGCGATTTGACAATGGCGTACCGGTCGGTCGGACGCGCGCTGTTGCTCTGCGGCGCCACCGCGGTTTCGGGCTTCGGTTCGCTCGCCTGGTCGAGCAATGCCGGCATGTCGAGTCTCGGCCAGGTCTGCGCCGTTGGGATCGCGGGCAACATGCTGATCTCCGTCCTCCTGCTCCCCGTTTGGTGGAAAACTTTTGCGGGCAACTCGACCGCGGCGGAAGGAACCACTCCAGGTCCCGGCCCGGCCCGGCCCGCTGTTCCATCGCGACTCTATCGGGCGGAATTCTGGCGCATCGGCCTCTTCGTTGCGCGAAAGCTCCCGCCCCAAACATCCGCCCGGTTGAGCAGGATTCTGGCAGAGATTTATTGGAGGCTCGCCCGCCGGCGCCGGGAGGTGATCGTTCAGAACCTTCTGCCGCCCCTCGACGGCGATCGCGCCGCCGCCGAAGCAATGGGGCGGATGTTGTTCCGGAGTTTTGCAACAAAGCTCGCCGACCTGTTGGGTTATGAGGCCGGACGACCCATGGACGCCATGTTCGGAGAATCCACAGGTTGGGAGCACTTCGTCGCAGCCCGATCGGCCGGACGTGGAATTCTATTGGTCACGCCGCACCTCGCTCGCGCGCGCGTTGGGGCATAGAAACGCTCGTGATCGGCCGGGACCCGTTCTCGTTCGTCGAAATGATCCGGCGGCTCGAGGCCGGCGCCACCGTCGCCCTCCTGGTGGACCGCCCGCTCGAAGCAGGTTCCGTGAGCGTGGAATTGTTCGGCAGAAAATTCGCCGCCTCGATTGCCGCCGCTGAACTGGCCCGAGCTTCCGGCTGCGCGCTGTTGCCCGTTTATCTGCCCCGCATCGAGAACGGTTACGCCGCTCACATTTTGCCGGAGATTCCCTACGACCGCGCGGCGTTGCGCTCGCGCGAAGCGCGCCACAGGCTCACACAGGAAATCATGCGTGCTTTTGAACCCGCCATCCGACAACATCTCGACCAATGGTATCACTTCGTTCCGATTTGGCCGTAATGCGCCGCTTGAAAAGTAGCCGCCGACGTAAGGAGGTGGTCAGAAGAGGAGCCCTTGAAATCCGCCTCCTGACCTCGGCGGCTACCGGACGGGCGCGAGTCCTCTTTCTGTTTTTCGTCCGACACCCACTCTGTTCTCACCGCCTGGCTCAATGCGCAAACCAACATCCAAACCTGGTCCGCTGAAGTCGTTCAGACCCGAGCCTTGAAATCGTTGACCCAACCGCTCATGGCCACCGGGCACGTCTGGTTCGCCGCCCCGGACCGCTTTCACTGGGAACTCGGCAACCCCCCAAAAACCATCGCCGTGCGCCAGGCCGGCCAGATGTTCGTGATTTATCCGAAATTGAAGCGCGCGGAAAAATATCCGCTCACCGGCGAACACACCGGCCAATGGCGCGAGACGCTCGCGCTGCTCGAAGCGGGTTTCCCGCGCAGCCAAAGCGAACTGGAGTCGCGCTTTCGGGTGATGGCCGCGACCACGACAAACAAGGTTCACGAAGTCACGTTGCAACCCAGGTCGCCGTCAGCGCGGCGTCTGATGCCTCAAATCAAAATCGCCTTCGCCACCGACGATTTTTCACTGCGCGCCACCGAACTTCAATTCGCCGACGGTTCGACCATGCGGAATGATTTTACCAACGCGGTGCTCAATCCGAAGTTGGACGACTCCCTCTTTGCGCCGCAACTGGAAAGCGATTTCAAGATTGTTGAGCCCCTGAAGCCGAAGTAATGTTTGCGTTACGGCGCGGTGTCGCCGCGGTTTCCCAGAATGGTTATGAACCAGGACCTGACCGCCGCCCTTAACTTGTTGCCCCACGGTCCGGGGTTTCGTTTCCTCGACCGCTTGTTGAGTCTTGAGCGGGGTCAAAGCGGGGTCGGCGAATACGCGATGCGCGGCAACGAACCGTTCTTGCGCGGACATTTTCCCGGCCAGCCGATGATGCCCGGCGCGCTGCTGGTGGAAGCCGCGGCGCAATTGGCGGGCGTGGTTGCGCAAAGCGACCCTGAAATCCCGCCCATGCCCGCCCTCAAGCTGACCGCAATCCGCGGGGCAAAAATCCTCGGAACCGCGAAGCCGGGTGAAATCATCCGGTTACAGGCGCGTGTGCTGGGTCGAATGGGAAACCTGGTGCAGGCTGAGGGCACGGCGTCGGTCAATGGCAGGACCGTCTTACAGGTCGAGTTGACGCTCGGTGGAGAGCCGCCACCTTTGACCTGAGCGTCCAGCTTGTCGTCCTTGTCCTCCGACTTCAACGAGAACGGCGGAGATGATGTGGGGCAGCCAAATACTCCATTAGTCATCTCTGACCCTATCTCCGACCCCTTCTTTCCTTTCTGGTTCGGGAAAAGCCAACACTTCGCGGTAAACGCTCCAATTGCTACGGCACAGAAGTAAGAATGCCACGCTGAAGTCCCACCGGCCAGGATGCCAATAACCCCGACAAGGGCAAGTGGGAGGAGCAGGATCACTGTGGCAGTGTTCGATGAAGCCGGCGGCTCCGGAGGACGATACCTCAGTCGCCGACTGCCTGTTCGCCGCTTGGCGGCATCTGAAAAATGCCACTAGCAAGTGAATTGCAATCACAATGAACAGTCCAAGGACTACATGTTGTATTGGGTAGTCGGGAGCAACCGTAATCGAAAAGAGAACCATCCCCAGCAAAGCGAGCCACCATTTAGCCGTATTTATCTGTTGCGTAGGCATATCTTGTTCTTCAGACGCCATCTAAGCCTTCGAGCTGCTTTGCCAAGTATTTCAAAATCAGTAGGCGGCCAGCAACCCAAAATGTCGCAGAGATCCGATTCACTGCATCACGGCGCATCGAACACCTGGATGTTGTGAGTTGCCAATAGCAAGAACTGACCCCATGCCAGGCGGCCAGGCGCTTCTTCAAACGGCTCAGGTTCGATGCCCCCGGAATCATCTTTGGAAAATCGTCCGCAAGTTGTTTGAAGGAAGGCACCTCGCCCCACGCGGTCACGGTGAAAACTTCAATAACGTGGTTGGTTTTAACACCCAGCTCGCGAGTGCGCCGGTCAAAACGCCCGCGCAATACCTTCCTCCATTCCTCAAACGATGCCGGCGGCTTCATGTCGTGGCGCCCCACCCAGGGCAGCCATTCCGCGATCTGGGTCTGGTGACACCACGCCATCTCGCAAATCCTCGGAAACACCTCCTCCACGTCGACGGCGAAGTCAAAGGAGTTCGCGCCAATCATGTAGCCGTCGTAAACGTTCAAAATGACCGGCACCTTGCAGGGCCGGGATTTGGTTTCGTCGGCCGGAAATTCCGGCGTGAAGGCGTGCGGCACGTTGATCATGTAAGCGACCTTGCGCACCGCCTCCGCCACCGCAACATGATCAACATGGATTCCCGCGAGCGCGTCCCCGGGCAGCGGCGGGCAGAATAAATAGTCCGGCTCGAATTCCCGAATCGCCTTCCAGAGCCCGGCCAGCAAATCGGTGGTCACGTCCAAACACGCCTCACGCGGAACCCGACCGTCCGGATAGCGCAGCAGCTCGAACCCGTAGCCGCCGATCTTCGCGGAGGCGAGTTGCTCCTGCAGGCGGATTGCGCCGGTCTCTTCCCGCGTTCGGAAATGATGCCCCGCCTTGCCGTCGGTGCACACAATCACTTTGGCGCGCAATCGGTCGCCGAGTTTTCGCTTCCACAGCTCGAACGTGCCGGCGGCGTTGAACTCGTAATCATCGAAATGAGCGTGGATGAAAAGAATGTTCATGTCGCCGAGGAGGCGTACTCAACCACAGGCCCTTCCCCGCTTCCAGCCGAACCGTGAGCTCGGTTGGTAGTGTCCTAATTTGGTGGCGGCGGTGCTGCGGCACCGCCGTGCGCCGCGGCAGCGGCGCACCCACCTTAAGCAGATTAGGACACTACCTCCCGGTTCACTCCTTTGCGTCGGCGTCCGCTTCATCGTCGTCACTCTGCCACCTGGGGTAAACTTCAGGATCCATTTCACCGCGTCGAATCAATTCCTGCAAATCCCGGATGATGGTGCGCCGCGCGACTTTGAACTGCCGCGCCAGCGCGGAAATGTTCGGGCGCTGGTCGATGGTTGCCAGCATCTGCCGAATCTGGGTCTGGCGACTGAGCCGGTCAGTGGATCGACTCAGCAGTTCCTGCACGTCCACGCGTCTGGACCGTTCGAGGGCTTCGAATTGCCGGACGACCTCGGCCTCGCCGCACTCCGCGAACGCGGTTTCGACCGTGCGCCTCAACTCGTTCAAATCGACCGGTTTGGTGATGCAGTAATGCGCGCGCCGCGGTCCCTGCAGGGCATGCATCTGCTGATGCACCTCCAAAGCTCCGGAAACAATGATGATTGGCACGTGCGGCAGCAGTTCCTTGAATTCGGCCAGATAATCCAGGCCAAGTTCGCCCTTCGCCAGGATATGATCCAGGATAATGAGATTCGGCCGGTTCCCGGCCAGCGTCTTGAGCGCTTCGCTGGCCGTGGTCGCGCGCGCGAGTCGATATCCTCCCAATGCCTCCTCGTAAATCTCATGCTGGAGATAGGGCGCCAGACAAATCAAGTTTCCGTCTGGACCGAAGCCGGAATGAGGATGGTGAACGCGCTTCCTTTGCCGGGTTCGGACTCCACCATCAGCCCGCAGCCCATTTCCTTTGCGATCTCATAAACCATGGATAAGCCCAGACCGGTTCCGCGCCGTGTGGAAAAGGCTTTGGTGGTGAAAAAGGGCTCGAATATGCGCGGCAGGACTTCGGGCGCGATGCCAGAACCCTGGTCGCGAACCGAGATGTAAACCAGCGGCGTACGGGCAGCCGGAGCAAGCACCAGATTCGCCGGGGCCTGCTTCAGCAGCCCCGTCTGCAGGATGATCGGGCCGTGACCGCTCATCGCGTCCGCGGCGTTCAGAATAAGATTCAGCAACATTTGTTGAATCAATTCGCCGACGCCCAGGACGGGCGGCAGAACCGCGCCGGGCTGCAGTTGCAGCGTGATTTCACGTCCGAACTGGTCGCCCAGCAGCCGCTTCGTCTCGGCAAGAATCCGGTTGACGTCACACCACTTCTCTTCCTGCCCGGCACGGCTGAATCCAAGCATCGCCTTCACAATTCCGGAACCCTGCTCGACCATGGTTTTGATTCGATCCACCCGCGTCCGGATTTTCTCGCGGTCATCGAGGTTGGTTTCAATGATTTGCGCCGAGCCCTTGATGATGGAGAGGATGAATGCCGGCCGCCAGCGTCCCCAGCGCCCGCATCTTCTGGCTGTGCAACAATTCCTGGTTGGCCCGTTCCAGTTCCCGGGTTCGTTGCGCGACGATTTTTTCCACCTCGGCGTAACTGCGCAGCAGGCGCAAATGGCGGTTCACGGCGAGCCACGCAAGAAACACGGTTGCGATGGCGCCACAGGCGGCAATCGCGAGCAGCCGCGGCTCGCGGAACCAGGGCACCACCGAAACAAATTCGTAAACTCCGGGCTCCACCTCTTCGTTCCAATTGCGATCCATGGCGCGGACGTGGAGCCGATGTTTGCCGGCGGTCAGATTGGTGAACGTCGTGGAAATCTCGCCAGAATAGGGCGACCACGTGCCTTCATCGAGGCGGTGCGAAAACAGCAATCGATCGCGCCGCGTGCAGTCCCATTTGTCCCGCCCGCGAAAATTGAACCCAACCACGTCCGAGGAATACACCTCCTTCGGATTCTCCTCGCCGTGCGCCAGGGAAATCGGCGGGTCCAGGTCCGCGGAGCGATGATACAGGCTGATCCCCTGCCCGGTCGCCGCCCAAAGTCCGCCGCGTCGATCCTGCCAGACGTCGAACACTTCCCGGTCGGGCATTCCTTCCTCTACGCTGTTCGCCACCCACGAGCCGTCGGCGAATCGGTTGAGGCCGCTGCCGGACGCAACCCAAATGCTCCCGTCGCGCGTCCTCAGCATCCCGTGAATGTTGCCCGCGCCAAAGCGTGTCGCCGCCCAGATCCTGCCGTTGAACTCGGAGATGACATGCGCGGTGGCGTACCAGATCCGGCCTTTGCCCGTGTCGATCAATTCAACGGCGCGGCCCTGGGGCACGGTGATGACCGGCGTGAATGTCTGCCCTTTGCCGTCCCATAGGGCAAGGCCAAGATTCCCTCCCAGCCATAGGGTCTCATTCTCCGTCGTTCGCAGGAACGTGAGTTCGCTGCCCAGGCTCCAGTCCGATTTGGGCTCGAAGAAGGGTTCGAAAACCTCGCCGTCGAACGTCTCCAGGCGAAAGCCGGCTGGAGAATCCCTCGTCATCGTCTGGGTGCAGAGCCTCCCGTTTTTGAATTCTCCAATCACAGCTCGAATCTCCCGTCCGCCGGGATGGACGACGGGTGAAAACCGTTTCGTTCGCGGATCAAAACGCAACACGCGTCCAGCCGAGCGACCGGCCGGGGGCGGAAAATCCTCCGGCCATTTGAATATCTGCATTTGACCATTTCGCAGTGCCAGCAACCCGTTTGTGCCGGAAAACCACAGTCCGCCCTCGGGGTCCTCGATCATGCGGAACACCGGCGTTTTCACCGAGGCGCACTCGGGAGGCACACGCCAGCTTTGCAGAGAATGCCGCGCCAGACCTTCGGTCGTCGCCAGCCAAAACACGCCGTTGGGTTCGGTGGCGGCGTCGTAATACTGCGGAGTGCGCAAACCGGGAACCTGCACCGTTTCCCAACCGCCTCCCTGTCGCTTGAACAACGTGCTGCGGCTCGCGGCCCAGACCGTCCCGTCCGCACCCCGCCAGGCGTAGCGGATCTTTTCGGGTCCGGGCCCTGGCATCGGCGGTTCCCAGGATCGGCCATTGAAATGCAGCACCGCCTTGACTGCACCCTGCTGCAAATCGGCCGCCACGGTAACGCCGCCTTCGTCATCCTCAAAAGGTCGCTCCAGATTCTGGACCTGCCATGCCGCTTCAACCGGAAATTCCTGCCAGCGCGACTCCGGCGTCAGGCGTCGGACCGGTCCCGGCAGTTTGGCCAGTCCATTGGTGCCACTGAGCCAGGCGCCGCCGTCGCGCGCCTCGACAATGTCGTTGAATCGACCGAGTTTTGTCTCCCGGGCCCACCCAAGCACGATGGTTCGGTTTTGTCCGGAGTCGAATTCCAGAAGCCGGTCCGGTAGCACTGCCAACAAATGGTCCCGTTCCGCCGGCAACAACGGAATCGGACGGACCAGTAATCGCAGCGCGTTGGAATTTTCAGCACGGATCTCGCTCACTGGATACTGTATCCATTGATCGCGCCGGTATTCCATTACTCCGTCCGGGTAAACGGACCAAATCTGGCCGGACCGGCTCTCGTACACGAGAAAGTTGCCGATCCCGGAAACTGAAATGCTGCGCGCCTGAAAGCCGTCCAGCCAACTGACCTGGCCGTTGCTATGTTTGACCCAAACGTTGCCGCGCGGACTCAGGGTCACGGCGACCAGGGATGAATCACGCAAACCGTCCGCAGCCTTGTAAACCCGCCAACGCGAACCCCCTTCCGGGTGGCATTCCAGCGAAGAACTCAACAACCACGCGGCCAAAAGGAGGACCCAACGTTTGCGCGCCATAATTCTTCCGGCCTAAAGGGTTCTGATCCCGTCAGCTTAACGGCTTAACGGCTTAACGATTGCCCGACCGGCGCAGGGACGCAAGCCAAAGCTCGCGCCCGCCCCCGGCCACGCGAAATTCCGACAGGACTCCTGGGATAGGGTGTTGGCCCCATAATAAAATACGCTGCTACCTTTAAATAAGCGGGCTGATTTTCTCATCCGGTTTTTAGGGTTAGACCTACTTCAAATTCCTCGCCCGTTCTGTCAATTATTCAATCCACTCTGGCGCGGAAGAACAACTCAATCACGGATGGCCTGGCGACTTTTCAACGAGGCCTGCCCCAAATCGCGGGCCTGCATGCACCCGATCCGGTGGCCCCGGCCCGGTCGCAGGCGACGTTCGCTCACTAACCTCTTATGACCATTCAACAGAATCTCGACGCATTGTGTATCGGTGGAATCAAAGAGTTGGATGCCAGTAACGCGCCTGTTCTTCAGGAGATGGTGAGCGCCGTGCTGACCGAAACCGTCAGGAACATTGAGCTCGACCTTTCTGAAACCGTGTTCCTGGACAGTTGCGGTTTGGGCGCGCTCCTGGCGTTACGAAATAAGATGGGTCGCAGCGGCGGCGTCCTTCGGGTCCTCAATCCGACGCCGCCGGCGCAGCACATTTTTGAGCTGACACGGTTGCACCGGGTGCTGGAGATTGTGAAATGCGAGGAAGTCCCGGCGGCTTTGAAGCGACCAGAACCCGAAGCAGGACGCAGACTCCGCATGGCTGTGTGTTGACTTGAAGACCCGAATGATTGTCCCGTCCTCTCATATTAACCGAGAAAACAAAGGGTCGAGTCTGTCTGCATTTCCCTCGGTTGTCTCCTGTTCAAAAATCACATAGCTTCTCGCTCACGCCGAACAATTCACATGCGACCAGTTTGCTCGCGTATAAGGAATGGCGACCCTAGCCCTCGCCAATTGGAACCTGATTATCGGCTGGTTGAAGGAAGTCAGTTTGCTGAGGGAAGCCGCGCCACGCATTGCGCCCGTGCCGTTCGCCAGAGCCGCGCAATCAATGGATTTCGACTCCGCCCGACAGTCCCTTCCTGTCTTGGAATCTGTGTAGGAGAACGGGGCATTGAGCGACATGCAGGTTATCGGTCGTGCGTGCGCGGGCGAGTGGAAAGCTGCAAACACCAAGCGGCGCAAGTAGCGGGGTGCAAGTTATGGTGCTCGCGCTCGCGCGTGCGCGCGCGAAAACTCCGGTTGACTATTGCTACGTTTTTGATGACGAGTTTAGCCGTTCTCGAACCCTGAATGCTTGGTAGTGTCTTAATCTGAATTCCCTCGTCTGTTTTGGATAAGCCGTATCAGAGCAGACAGAATCATGCTCAACGCCATGAGCACAAATCCAAATCCGTATTGAACAACGTGCGCTGATTGACTGAGATATGTTCCGTCCCTGTCTTCTTCGCAACCCTTAATCGACATGACAAGCCCTATGAAAGACATGCCGATGCCGCCAATTTTCAACACCAATACGCTAATTCTAAACCTCAATTCGCCCCAGTTAATCGAGGGATACTCCTTCGTCGGTTGGCTGATAGGTAAGATCGTGGTCGGTTTGCTGGTAGGTGAGATGAGAGGTTCAGATTTGAATAGAGGGCTAGCATCTTTCCGAACAGCATTTTTCCGAACGAACAGCACAGTTTCAGAATGGCAGTGAGGACATTCGACGATTCGGGTTTCTCCTTCGCCAAGTTGCTTCCGGTCAAATTCAATCTCAATTGAGCAATGGTTGCAGCGACAGGTTGCTAAAGTCTCTTTGGTCATGCGCGCTCTTTGTAAGCTTGAGGTTGACAGTTAGCCCTGTCCGCCGAAGAAATACAAGGTTGAAATAGCGTACATTCCAGCAAACGCGAGAGGGACGAACACTCGTGCCGTCGGTATTGAAAGCTCCTTCTGGAAAAAGGAGAATGAACTGAGTTTAGGCGTGTTCCGGCGATGCCGGGGACGCGGGCAACGCGAGCCTGTGTCGGGGTGCGGCGGCTTACTCCCGCCGCACCTCACTCGCCGCAACCGAG
>QHPW01000073.1:12837-20163 GCA_003219675.1 Verrucomicrobiota bacterium | reverse complement strand
GGCGTGGACAACACGCACAAGCGCATCCGCGCGCCCGACGCGCCGAGCCTCGTCGTGCTCGACAAGAAGTCGGGGCTGCTTGTGGCGCGCGACGACGAACACATCGCTCCTGATATTTTTCATTGCACCTGGTCGTCGCCGTCGCTCGGTGTTGTCAATGGCAAACGATTGATTTTCTTCGCGGGTGGCAACGGGGTGATTTACGCATTTGAGGCATTCTCCAAAGTGGGACAGGCGTCCCGCCCGTCCGGATCGCGTGGGACGCCTGTCCCACCTTCAAAGCTGAAAAAAGTCTGGCAGTTCGACTTCGACCCGTCGGCCCCGAGGGGCGACATTCATAAATATCTCAGCAACCGGCGCGAAGGCCCTAGTAACATCTATGGCATGCCGGTCTTTTATCGGGACCGTGTCTATGTGGCCGGCGGCGGCGACAATTTTTGGGGTAAAAACGAGGCGTGGTTGAAGTGTATCGACGCGACGACCCTCGCCCGGACTACCAGCCACCCTCTCCCGTCCGATGGGAGAGGGGCTGGGGGTGAGGGTTTGGTGTGGTCCTATCCACTGCAAAAGCATGTGATGTCCACGCCCGCGATTTACGACGGCCTGGTGTTCATAGCGGATTGTGGACGCGCGTTCCACTGTTTGGATGCAGAGACCGGAAAACCGTACTGGACCGGGGAAATCAAAGGCGAAGCGTGGGCTTCGCCGATGGTCGCCGATGGCAAAGTTTACCTCGGGACTCGCGACGGCAGCTTTTACGTGTTCGCAGCGAGCAAGGAGAAAAAAGTTCTCAGCAGCGTCGAAGCCGGCGAACCGATCAGCGCCACGGCGACGGCAGCCAACGGTGTGCTCTATGTCGCCACAATGAAGCATCTCTACGCGGTGCAGGAAGGCGCGCATTGGGACGGAGACGGAAAATGAAAAACAGATCATCCCGTTGGCCATTGGACAACCTTCCAATGACCGCGCTCAGGTGGTTCGTAATGGTCGTGTTTGCTTTGACGCCCGCGTGCCTCGCGGTCGCCGCCGGCGGCGACGGCTACGCGAAATGGTCGAAAGGGCCGCCCTCCGATCCCGGATTCTTTCCGCTCGCCGTGTGGCTTCAAGCGGCGTCGAACGCGCAGCGCTATCGCGATGCGGGCTTCAACACCTACGTCGCTCTTTGGAAGGGGCCGACCGAAGAACAACTGGCTACGCTGAAAAAGGCCGGGATGTGCGTCATCTGCCGCCAAAACGAATTCGCACTCAGGCATCTGGACGATCCTGCGATCATCGGCTGGATGCACGGTGACGAGCCGGACAACGCGCAATCGCTCGGCAACGGCAAAGGGTACGGTCCGCCCATCGCGCCGGAAAAAATCGTGGCCGATTACCAGCGGGTGAAGACCGCCGATCCCTCGCGGCCGGTGTTGCTGAATCTCGGGCAGGGTGTCGCGTACGACAATTACATCGGGCGCGGCGTGCGGCGCAATCATCCGGAAGATTACCCCGAATATCTGAAAGGCTGCGACATCGCTTCATTCGACATTTATCCCGTCAACCACGATAGCAGAGAGGTTTCAAGTAAACTCTGGTTCGTCGCCGGCGGCGTCGAACGGGTGGTGAAATGGAGCGGTGGCGAAAAGATCATCTGGAATTGTCTCGAATGCACGCGCATTGGCGAGCTGGACAGAAAACCAACCCCGCACCAGGCGCGATGCGAAGCGTGGATGTCGCTCATTTGCGGTTCGCGCGGATTGATTTTCTTCGTTCACCAGTTCAAACCAACCTTCAGAGAGGCTGCGCTGCTGGACGATCCGGAGATGCTCGCCGCAGTGACGGCGTTGAACCGGCAGATCACGGAACTGGCGCCGGTCTTGAACAGCCCCACCCTCCGCGACGCTGCGACCGTGAAATCGGAAAACACAGAAGTGCCGATTGCCTTGATGGTCAAGCGTCAGGTTGGATCGATGTATCTGTTCGCCGTCGGCATGCGCGACGGCGCGACGACCGCGACCTTCAAGCTTGCCGGATTCGATCGAGAAAAGGTCGCAGATGTGCTGGGCGAGAGCCGGACGATTGCCGTGAAGAAAGGTTCATTCAGTGACCGCTTCAATCCTTGGGACGTGCATCTCTATCGTGTGGCGGCAGAAACCACAGATGGACACAGATGAACCCGGTTTTATCGCCGCAACAGAGCGCAAAGAACACAAAACGTGAACCGCAGATGAACGCGGATGGACGCGGATGGGGTAGCACCGGCGACTCGCGGGTCAGGTTTGTCGACCCGCCGAATGCAATCAACAAGCTGAACTGCCGCCAGGAGGCGCCGATAGGTGCTAAAGGAGACACTAATTTCACGAATTCACACCAATTGAATGGGTGCAAGGCTGACAGAGAATACTCCAGGGTAGGATCGCGAGGCGGAAGCCACCTTGGGTGATCGTTCCGTCAAAACCATTCAAGCCCGGAAGAGTGGCAGAAAATCAACCGCGAACCACGCCGAATACGCGAACGCAATTTGCCGTAAAAGGACACAAAAACATTAACCACGGATGAACGCGGATGAGCACAGATTCAAAAGGGTTGAAGTCCCGAAAGATGTCAGCCCAGGGCAAAGCGAGTCTGCGAGCGACGCCCCGGGTAAGTCGTTTCAAAAAAAGGGGCGGCAGAATCTTCAATCACAGAAAACTTCGTGCTTCCCAGTGTGCTTTTTCCTACCCTCGCCCGCAGAGATGCCACGATGGACACGGATTCAAAAGGCAGAAGGCCCGAAAGACAGCCCAGGGCGAACCGAGTGGTGGCCGTGCGTAAGCACCGAGCGGCGCCCTGGGTAAATCGTTTCAAAAATTTTTAAGCCCTGTAAGGGCGGCAGAAGTCTAGCCAACGATTCGCCGTCTCGGTCTCCAAGCCGAGGTTCGCTTCGAGATTGAAGTGAAATACGCCGACGAAATCGCTCGCGAAACGAAGCGGCTGAACGACGCGCTTGAGGCCGCCCAAGCCCCCGTAGCAGCCGACGTGAGGAGGCTCAAGTCTCCTTCAGGCGAGAACGGGAAAAGCCAGAGTCTCGGCGCAGGCGCAAATCGCGGCCGCAACCGAGCGTGTTGAGAAAGTCAGGGCTCGAATTGACCACGATTGCTACGCTGCCGTCGGCTTCAAGATTGTCGAACGTAAGACACCGCCAAAAATTTTCGCTGCGCCGTGGGCTGAGTTCGGTCGGTGGAGCGTCAACTTCAATCAGCAGGCGCTCACCGGCGCGGGCGGAGATGGCGCGCGAACGCGCCGCCGCCGCGCAGTTGGGCCAGGCCGTCGCCGCCGAAGTGGAATCCGTCATCCTCGGCACAAAACCGCTGAAAGAGGCGTAAGTTTTCTGCCGCCCTTTCAGGGCTTGGAAAAGTTGTGGACGGTCAACCCGGGGCGTCGCTCGCGGACTCGCTTTGCCCTGGGCTATCATCTGTCGGGCTTTCAGCCATTCCGGCCGCGTCCACTTCGTGCATTACGGATTGAATCAGCGCTTATCAGCGTCCATCAGCGGTTGAAAAAATTTCGCGTGTTTGGCGTGGTTCGTGGTTTCGAATTGAACCCAGACAGGCGGGACGGGATGTCCTACGTTTTGAGCTCTGTGCGTTGTGCTGCGGCAAATGAATCCGTGTCCATCGGTGTTCGTCCGTGGTTAAGCAGAAAATGTGTCCGGCGAGGCGCCGGACACGACAGGCGGGTCGCCTGTGCTACCCTACGCCGCCGCTTTCGCCGCCGCCAGATCACTCCGCCGCTGGGCCATGCTCTTGAAGAATTCGTAGCCTTCGCGCAACCGCCGCACACAAACATCCTTGTCCTCCAGCATCGTCTTGATGATGCGGAGGATCGGTTTCGGGCGCAGGTAATAGCGGTGATAAAATCGCTCGACGCTTTCGAAGATTTCTTCCTTGCTCAGCCCGGGATATTCGAGGGCGCTTTGCTGGAAGCCGTCGCCTTCCACGAGGTCGGTTTTGTCCTTCTTGACGAACCAACCGTTCTGGCGGGCCATCTCGAAAAGTTCGGTGCCGGGATAGGGCGCGGCCAGGCTGACTTGAATGCTGAAGACGTCCAGTTCTTTGGCGAAATTAATCGTGTTCTCGATGGATTGCTGCGTTTCAATTGGAAGACCGAGAATGAACGTGCCGTGGATGACAACGCCGGCCTGATGACAGGATTTGGTGAAGCGGCGCATCTCATCCATGGTCACGCCTTTCTTGATGCGGGTGAGGATGTCTTCGTTGCCGGATTCGTAACCGACGAGGAACAGGCGCAGGCCATTATCCTTGAAACTCTTGATGGTGTCGTATTCGAGGTTCGCGCGGCTGTTGCAACTCCAGGTCAGGCCGAGCGGGCCGAGTTTCTTCGCAATTTCGCGGGCGCGCGGGAGGTTCGCGGTAAAGGTGTCGTCGTCGAAGAAGAATTCTTTCACCTGCGGGAAGAGTTTCTTCATGTAGGCCATTTCGTCGGCGACGTTCTGCGCGCTGCGGACTCGGTATTTGTGTCCGCCGATGGTCTGCGGCCAGAGGCAGAAGGTGCATTGCGCCGGGCAACCGCGGCCGGTGTACATGCTGACGTAAGGATGGAGCAGGTAACCGATGAAGTAGTTCTCGATCTTCAGATCGCGCTTGTACACGTCCGCCACCCACGGGAGCACGTCCATGTTCTGGATCATCTCGCGCTCGGGGTTGTGAACGATTTTGCCGTCCTTGTTCCGGAAGGAGAGGCCGGCGACGGATTCGAGCGGACGGCCTTCGGCGACTTCCTTGCAGGTGAAATCAAATTCCTTGCGACCAACCCAATCAATCGCGGGCGAAGCTTTGAGTGTCTCGGTGGGAAGAACCGCCGCGTGCGCGCCAACAAAACCGATCTTTGTATCGGGACGGCTTTGCTTGATGGCCTCGGCAACTTTGCTGTCGTTCTTCAGCGACGGCGTGCTGGTGTGAATGATGACGTGGTCGTAGCCTTTCGCTTCGTCCAGGCACCGCTTGATGTCGATATTGTGCGGCGGACAATCGAGCAGCTTCGCGTCCGGGACGAGCGCAGCGGGTTGCGCGAGCCAGGTGGGATACCAGAACGAAGTGACTTCGCGCCGCGCCTGGTAACGGGAGCCGGCGCCGCCATCGAAACCGTCGAAGGAAGGCGGACTGAGGAAAAGCGTTCTGCTCATGAGTGATGGGTGATCTGAGGTCGGTTTCAGGTGAAGCCGCTTATTCCAGCTTCGCTTCGATATTCTTCACCTCACGGACCTGCGCCAACAATTCATCCCGCTGCGACGTATCGCCGCTGCCACAGCCGCGGGAGTGAGCACCGTGGTTTGAGCCGTCGTTCGCTCCTGTAGTCGCCGAGGATTTCATCTGCTGGACGTAGAATTCCGTATCAGCGCCCTCGCGGTTAAGGCCCGCGGTTTTCAAAGCGGCCCTGGCCGGGGCCAGATGACCCCGGCGTAATACGGCTTCGGCTTCGCGCCGAAATTGAATTTGATGTTCTTCCAATTATCGCCGCGTTGATAATTCTTTCCCAGCGCGCCGCTCTGTTCGTAGCCGCAATGGACCATGCAGTTCTCGCAGCGCGGGTCGCGGGCGACGCCGTTCACGACTCCGTATTTTTCCCATTTCACCTGGCGCAACATTTCCTGGTAACCGTTGTAATGGCCGTCGGTCATCAGGTAACAGGGCGCTTTCCAGCCCTTGATGTTGTAGGTGGGGATAGCCCAGGCGGTGCAGGTCAGCTCGCGCCTGCCCGCCAAAAATTCCTGGTAAACCCGGGTGCCGATGATGGTGAAACGGTCGGCCCATTGCTCCATGTCTTTGAATTTTTCCCGCGTCATTTTTCGTGTCAGGAAGAAATCCTCCGGCTGCTTGCCCAGGCGCTTGACCATGTCCTTTTTCGCCGCGTCATATTCATAACCCGGCGAGATCGTGTGGGCGTCCACCTCCAACGACGAGAGAAACCTGAACATATCTTCGATTTCCTGTGCGTCGGTTTCCTTATAGACCGTGGTGTTGGTCGCGGTCTGGTAGCCGACAATCTTCGCCATCCTGATCGCGGCGACGCATTCCTTGAATACGCCTTCGCGCTCGACAATGAGATCGTGGGTAAATTCGAGTCCGTCCACGTGGACGTTCCAATACATCCACTTCGTCGGGCGGATGACGGTTTTCTTGCGGGCGGTTTGGTCCGATTTGCGAATCGTTTCGGCGTCCTGGTCGGAAATCAATTCTTCGTCGAGCAACTGTTTCAGCTTCGGCTCAACTTCGGGCGAATAGATGGCCGCGAGGTAATCCTTCATCTTTTTCCGCATGAACATCCCGTTCGTGCAGACATAAACGATCCGGCCCTGCGCGAGGATGCCGTTGACCAATTCTTCGATCTTCGGATAGATCAGGGGTTCGCCGCCGCAAATGCTAACCATAGGTGCATCGCACTCCGTCGCCGCCTGGAGGCATTTTTCCAGCGGCACCATGTCCTTAAGCGAGGTGGAGTATTCGCGAATTACAGGTGTGCAACGGTTCGAGTTGCAAAACCATCGCGAACTTCGGGGTTTTGCGCAGTTTATGTTTGATGATGTGGCCGGCGATTTTCGCCGACAGCGCGAGGGGGAATCGCATAGGATTTTAATGAGATCGGGCCAACAGAGGATTGGTCTCGGAAGCGGGAGGAGGAATTTCGGGCCGATGAGCATCCGGCCGGGCCTGTCCCAGGCCGGGGAGGAAAAACGTGGCCGGCGAGACGCTGCCGGACGCATTGATCCCACTGCAACCCGTGCCCAGCAGCAGGGCGAAAACCGGAAGGATTGCCAACCGCAGGAATTTCCAATTTAATCTCACCTGGCGAGTATAAATCGGGTCAACATGATGGCAACAACTAATTCTGAGGGGAACGGACACCGCTGCCGGCGAATACACCCCCGCAAAGAAGAGTTCGAACCGATAGCGCAATGGGGTTGTTGGCGCCTGATTCTCGGCGGATTGTTTGCAGCGGTCTGGTTTTGCTTCGGCGAGGACACTGTAACCTTCGCCAAACGGGCGGAGCAGAATTATCGGGAAGCGCGACAAACATTTCAGAACAACACCAACGAAACTGAAGCGAGCTGGCGATTCGGCCGCGCGTGCTTCGACTGGGCGGATTTCGCGAAAAACGATGGCCGGCGTGAGTCGATTGCGAATGAAGGCATCGCGGCCTGCCGCCAGATCATTGCGCGCGATCCGAAGTCCGCCCCCGGCCATTATTACCTGGCGATGAATCTCGGCCAGTTGGCCCAGACCAAAACCCTGGGCGCCCTGAGAATCGTCGAGGAGATGGAACGCGAATTCAAAGCCGTCCGCGACC
>QHPW01000073.1:2711-12771 GCA_003219675.1 Verrucomicrobiota bacterium | reverse complement strand
GAAGCAAGAGCAGGGCGCGAAAGCACCTGGAGCGTGCCGTGGAAGTTGCGCCCGAATATCCGGAGAACCACTTGTGTTCGCTGGAGGCTTATCTCAAGTGGGGAGACAGGAAAAATGTTGAGCGTGAGCTGAAAGTTACGGAAGGGCTCCTGGCAAAGGCGCGGAAGGAATTCAGCGGCGATTCCTGGGCGCAGAGTTGGGCGGACTGGGACAAACGATGGGGGAAAATTCAGGAGAAAGTCCGCGAAAAGTAGATCCCCGGATTGCCGGTTGACGTTCCAGCGCCGGGTTCATTAACTGCCATCATGCGATTCGTCCTGATCGCTCTGCTGACGGTGCTTGGGTCGGGCTGCGCCTCGAAAAAAGCGGCCGGACCGGACGCGATGCTTGCGGAGAACAAGGCCGGCAAAGCAGCGGCGCCGGCAGCCGCGCCCTCCGGCGGAAAGCGGAGTTCGAATCCGGCGGTCACGCCGGATCAAGGACTCTCCGGTAAAGTGGTTTCGGCAAATCCCGTGCTCCGTTTTGTGGTCATGGATTTTCCGGTTCTCAAGATGCCGGTCATTGATCAGCGATTGAACGTGTATCACAACGGGCAAAAGGTGGGTGAAGTGAAAGTCACCGGGCCCATGCGCGACACCACGATTGCCGGGGACATTATGGTCGGCGAAGCGCAGGTGGGTGACGAGGTGCGGGAGGATTAAAAGGCGGGCACGAACTCAGTTTTCCTCCGACCGCTGGCTTTTGACATCTGTTTTCTTGTGAGCCTGTTTCTTCTGATACGGGGAGTGGAGGTTGAAATAAATCCCGCAGAGCGGCCGGGCGCAGTCGGTCTGACTGAGGATGATGGTCAGTTGACGGTCGAGCGCAATGCCGTGGCGGAGATGCGGGCCGCGGTTCAAATAGGCTTTGATCGCTTTCTCCATCAATCGGACCATCGACTCCTGGCATTCGTCCGGAGTTTTGTCGATGCAGACGACGTGCTTCTCGTAAAGCTTGAGCGCGTCGACTATCTCCGGCTTGAACATCTCGACGGTCAGATCCATGAGCACAGAAGTTAAAGAGTCCGTTGACGAAGTGCAATACGTGCGTGGACGTCCAATTCAAGCGTTTTCGGGCGCTGCTTCTGTTTGCTTCGATTGCGGCCGCGGGCCGAACAAAGCGGTGCCGATGCGGACAATGGTTGCGCCTTCCTCGATTGCCACTTCAAAGTCGCCGCTCATCCCCATGCTCAAGTGCGGCAGCGGCGCGCCAACAATTTGCTCGCAGTTTTTTTTCAGATCGCGCAACTGCCGGAAGATTGGCCGCGCTTTTTCCGGATCCCGCGTCCACGGCGCGATGACCATCAAGCCTTGAATCTCGAGACGCTTCAGCGGGTTGATTTGTTCCAGCTCCTCCAACAGCGCGTCCGGGTTGTAGCCGAATTTGCCGGCTTCGCCGGCGATGTTGGCCTCCAGCAGGATGGGCATGGTTTTGGCCGCCTGCCCGGCGCGCCTGTTGATTTCCTGCGCAAGCCCCAGGCTGTCCACGCTTTGAATCATTTCAAAAATTCCGACCGCGTCGCGACACTTATTGGTCTGCAAATGGCCGACCATGTGCCAGCGCAGGTGGCCCGGACAAAGCGGGATTTTCGCCCTGGCCTCCTGCACCTTGTTTTCGCCAAACAGATTCAAACCGAGGTTGGCGAGCTCGCGCACGGCTTGAGGTGGCTGGCTCTTGCTGACAGGGAGCAGAGTGACAGCGGCCGGGTCCCTTTTGGCGCGCGCGCAGGCAGCCTCGATCCGCATTTGAATGGCGTTTAAGTTCGCAGCCAGATCCATGATGTCAGATTGCCGCAAGGTGAGGTGGAAAACAAGAAACGCAACGCCTAGGCAGTGTCTTAATTCCAAAATCTGAATTGTAGCGGCGCTCTATGAGCGCCGTTTTCGGCGGTCACAGACCGCCGCCACAACCAAATTAAGGCACAGCCCACAGTCGCAGTGGTTGGGGCCGATATCCTCCGCCATATCGGGCGCAGACCTACCTTTCTTCCGATTCGCTGGGCGGTATGATCCAATCAATAGAGAAAACAGAAAAGTTGATGCACCATGGTTAACACTGTACCCACAGGTCCGGATGGCCGAACCGAAACACAAATGAAGGTCATCGGCGCTCCCGAACCCCGAGACCGCCGCTCCCGGAGCCGGCTGATCGCACGGTTCCTCGGCGGCATGGTTGTCCTGGCCCTTGTGCTCCTGTGCATGCTCGAGGCCTGGTTCCGCGCGCACTCGACCCGGGTGGTCGCGGCCAGGGCGTCGGGTCCCCTTATCGAGAGCGATCCGGACCTTTTGATCCGGTACACGTCCAGGGGGCGCAGGCTGGTTCCAGGAGCCCATGTGCGCATCCTGAAGCACCAACTTTCCGGTCTCGATATAGACATGCAGATCAATTCCATGGGCTTCCGCGCCCGCGAGCTCGAGTCGCGCAAGAGGCCGGAGGAGTTCCGCGTGCTGGTACTGGGAGACTCGATCACGTGGGGGGATTACCTGCCGGCGGACGAGGTTTACGTCAACCGCGCAGAGCGGTTGCTGAACCCATCGCCGGACGGACGGCGGGTTGAACTGATCAACGCCGGCGTCGGCGACATTGGAACCCGTGAGGAAATGGATATCCTGGAAGAGTCAGGCTTGGCGACGCAGCCTGATCTTGTGGTGGTCGCGTTCTACCTGAATGACAGCCGCCCACCTTGGGGATTCGCGGGCGAGCTGGGCCGGCCCGGGTGGCTCAGGCGGCATAGCGCCCTGGCCGCCGAGCTCTATCGGTCGCGCCGGCTCCAACGCTGGATCAAAGAGCAGGGAGAACCCCGGTGGGGTTGGGTTTACGCGCGAGACCGCATCCCTTGGCAAAAGGATCCGGCGGCTTTGGAGCAGTTGGCCTGGCTGGCACGATACGATTGGGGTGCCGCCTGGCAACCCGAGTCCTGGGCCGCGGTGGACAAAGAGTTGGCTCGACTGCGCAAGCTGGCCGGACGCCACAGCTTCGGCGTACTGATTGTTTCCTTCCCGGTTCGGTTCCAGGTCGAGACGGATTTTGTGGATGACCGGCCCCAGAGGGCATTGGAGGAGCGAGCCCGCGCGAACGGCTTCGGTTTCCTGGATCTCCTGCCGCTTCTTCGGTCACATCGCAGTGAGACGATTTACTTCGATCACTGCCATCCGGTGCCTGCCGCGAACGCCTGGATCGGCGAGGCGCTCGCACAGTGCATCCGCTCCGAGTATCTCACGCCGGGCAGAAAAGCACGACGGGAAGCCCCAACTCCTTCCCTGAGCGCCGCGCCGGGCGGCAGGTGATGATCCTCAAAGACCACTGCGAGTTGTGATTCGATGCGCTCGTTTCTGGGCACAATGTCGTGCCCTCGGAAGTTTTTGAAGGAGCTTGGCATCATTTCGGACTCCATTTTGCCCTGCATTCACATTGCATGCGCAATGAGATTTGCAATGAAGCGGATGGGGGAGCCCGACGCGGGTGGCGCCGAATCCATTGTTGGGGGCGCAATGGTCGCAATAGCGTGGTTGGCATGGCGCATGCCGCAGTTTTATCCAGGCGCATGCAAGAATTGGGTTATCCGGAAAGGCACCACCTGAACGCCGCTGTCGGCTGGCTGAAACTCGGCGATCTTGCCGAGGCGAAGGCGGAGGCAGACCAGGTTTCATGGCTGAACCGCTTTCATCCTGAGGTGTTCATCGTGCGGTGGTGCATTCACAGCCGGCTTGGAAAGTGGGAAGCGGCCCGGGACCTGGCTCGCATTTTCACCAGGCTCTTTCCGGATCGCCCCACCGGCTGGCTCTGTCTTTCTTACAGCCTGTACAAACTGAATCGTCCTCTGGAAGCGTACCTTCAACTGCTTCACCGGATCGCAGCTTTTCCCCGGGTCTGTGCCATTCCCTACTTCCTGGCGTGTTATGCCTGGAAATTGGGCGATTTCCGAGGCGCCGGGAGATGGATCGCCAAATTCAAGTCGTTGGGCGGGGGCAGGAAAATCAAATCCGGCGTCCTCGATCACACCGAGCTGCTGCTGAGTTGTGAAAAGGCTTCTTCCCTGCCCGTCGCTTCCCCAAAGTCCTCCAGCCACCGCGACCCTATCGCGCTGGCTTGAACGGCGCGCCGCTCAAGCAGTCACTCTTGAAGGCAGCGCATCCCGGTCTGAATGTGAAGTCGCAGCGGGCTGTCTCTGCGATCTTCGCCTCGCGATTATTTCCGCGAGCGGTTGCCCTTCGGCTGCAGGTAATGGGTGAAGGTCCAGTCGCCGATGCTCAAACCCGAGTACAGGCCGTCCTCGTTGGCTGAGCGGAAATGGATTCCACCGTAGAGACGGCTGACCGCCGCTTCGTCCGCCGCAGCGGAGAAACTGTTGAAGTTGCGTTGCACCCCGGGCAGGAAGTCCGACCCGGTGGTGAAGGAGATGTTGTCCGTCCCGTAGAACATCGCCAGCACCGCCGAAGCTGCGCCGCTGAAGGTGCTGTGGCCGGAGACATAATCAGGGAACGGCGGCGTCACGATGAACGAAGTCCAGGCCGGATCGGGATCGGTGGCCGCATTGCCATCGAGGTCACTGTTGCGAATCGCGGTCACCGGACGCCAGAAGTTGAAGGTGTACTTGGCGTCCCAGGCGCAAATCGCGGCGTCGGCCATGGCGATGTTCATCAAGGCAAACAAACGGGCGTTTTGTTCCAGGGTGTTGCCGTGAGCGGCGCCGACTTCCTGCGCGATGCTGTTCCAGTGGCCTGGGGGCGTTTCCGTGCCTGCGCCGTCGGCCCAGAACAGGGCGATCTGTGACTGATCCGCAGTGCGCGTGGAACCGACGGCTCTGCCCAGCGCCTTGACCTCGTTGCAATCCGCGGCGTACTTCGCGCTGTTGAGGGCCGGCGGCCCGGGAGGACGGAACTGCAAATGGTCCGTCGTGGCAAAGGGCGTGATGAATCCCCAATGCGGCAAAAGATAAGCCGCGTTCGCCGGGGGCGTCGGTACCCAGGAGCCGGGGCCGCTGCTCGAAGGCGGAGAGACCGTCGCGCTCGAACCGTCGTCGGCGCGCCGGGCGAGGATTTGGTCCGCGACCGATTCGCCCCAGGCAACGCCGGCGCTTTTGTGCGGGCTGTCCTGGATGCCCAACAGAATGGAGGCATTGAGCTGGTCGAAGCTGGAAGCGGCGGAAGGAAACAAAGCCACGAGCGCTTTGTGCGCGGCGGCACTGGCTGCGGCTTCCCGGGAAGCGCTGGCGGGCACGGCGCTCGGCACAAAGTACGCTTCATGCGTGCGGGTGATGCCGTTGACGGCGTCGTAAATCGAGCTGTGAAGAATGGCGAGAGCCCGCGACGCGATGGGCGGTGGCGTTTTGCCGGCACGAATGGCGTCCAGCGCGGCGTTATTCCAGTCGGTGACGACGTCTGCTCGCGTCATGACCGCGGCGAACAGCACCGCCAAGGCTGTCTGGATAGAAAACGTGTGTATTTTCATAAAGATTAATCAGGTTGCTTGGATTGAATCGACGACCTGGACGGGCGCAGCACTTGCGATGCGCGATGATGACAGTTCCAGGAAAAGGCCGGCGACCATCGGCCTGCCACGACGAGCAGGACGTTGGAAGGCGGTTTGGCTTGGGGCATAATTCGAGGTGCTTTGGATTGGGGTCAGGCGGGTTGCTCCTGCAGCACCATTTTTATGCCGATGCAGCTCGAGAACCTTTGTTCTTGTAGCAGGTTTCCACAAATCTTACAAGGCCGGAATCGGCACCACCCTGGTTTGCGTGGCGACCGATTCCGGTGTGACAGAATTTTTCGGTTTGTCCCTGAGCACTTGCCGGAACGTTACGGTTGCATCCGGATGCCGAACTGTTCAGACCCGCCATGCACAAATCCAGGAGTGGGTCCATAAGACTTTCCGTCGAAGTGATAAACGCCCACCAGGTGGAACTCGAATTCATCCAACAAACATCCTCCCACGTCGTACGGCGCGGTCCCGGCCAGCCAGGGCGGTGTCGTGGATAACGGGCCGGGAGGCATGTTCACGGAAATCTGCCCTTCGCCGCTCGCTGAAGCCTTGAAGGAATTCTCGCTGCCATCGTTAGCACCCAGTGAACCGACTCCGACCAGGTTACCGAATGGAAAGGGCGCTGCCCCGTCGGGACCGGCAGGGAACGGACCATCGAACACCAGGACCCAAACCGTGTAAACACCATTGGGGATAAGTCCGGACAAATGAATGACGACATGCGTTCCTTTGCGCACGCACTTTGACTCCGCTCGCGACTGGACACGGAGCCATTCTTCGAGCGTGATTTGGTGTCCATCCGGCGCGAGCGCTGGAAGACCGAATCGCGAATCCCACAGCGGCGTGGACGGGGGCGAATCCGGCGTGATCATGCTGCCACCGGGGCCGCGGATGAACAGGGTGACCGGGTGGCCGGTGTTGCGCAATGGCGCTTCGGCTCGGCTTGTGACAGCGCTTAAAGCCAAGGCGGCTAATAGCGCCAAGCTGATTTTGCTGATGCTCTTCATAATTCGTTTGTCCTTTCTTTCCCAGTCCGTGAAAACCGGGCCTTTTGTTTTTGTTTCTCTGTGTGCTTCTCTGTGGATTCTCCACGCCATACACACGTGGGCGGACGACCTTTTCTTTCATCAAAAGCTAAAAAATCTTGCGTCTTCGTTTTTGTGGCTTTGACAGGGTCAGGTCGTTTGTGGCTGGCGGCGGGGTCTCGGAGAGAAACGCCAAAGACACTGGGAAATGTTGAAAGAATCAGGCAATTACGCGCGTGTAAGGTACAGTGTGACAGACGTATAAAGGCGCCGATGACGACACGCCATGACCGGCTTATCCCGACGCGCTGGAGTCTTATCAGCCGGCTGAAGGACTGGGATGACCGCGCGAGTTGGAAGGATTTCTTCGACATCTACTGGAAGCTGATTTACGGCGTGGCAATCAAAGCCGGCCTGACCGACGTGGAAGCCGAGGAGGTGGTGCAGGAGACGGTCATCACGGTGGCGAAGCACATTAACGATTTCAAAACCGATCCGGCGCGCGGGTCGTTCAAAGGCTGGTTGCTGCGTGTGACGCAATCCCGCGTGGGCGACCAATTCCGGAAGCGATCGCCTCCCGGCCGTTCTCATGCGCGTCGGAACAGCAGGGCTTCCGGCACCGGAACGGCAGAACGCGTGCCTGACCCGGTCGGAAACCAGTTGGAATCAATTTGGGATGCGGAATGGGAAAAGAACCTGGTGGACGCCGCCCTGGAACGGATCAAACAACGCGTCAGCCCGCGGCAGTATCAAATCTTTTATCTGAACGTGGTGAAGAAGTTCCCGGCGCAGCGCGTGGCCCGCGTTCTGGGCGTCAACGCTGCGCAGGTCTATCTCGCGAAATATCGGGTCGGCGGACTGGTAAAAAGAGAGATCAGGATTCTGGAAAAGAAACTGATCTGATTATCATGTCCCGGTGAAGTCATCCGCGCGGCGTTTCGGGTCGCGGCTCCGGGAGCTTCGGAAATACGACCTGGCCTCACCCCGAGGCGTGCCAGGGTCTTTTCTTTTGCGAACGTTGGAGTTCATGCTTTAGCATGTTGGCGGCCCCGAACAGCCTGAAGGCTGAACTCCAACGCGTCACGTTCGCAAAAGAGAAGACCCTGGGAGGCGTGTACCGGGTCCGCAGAAAGATATTGCCGCAACCGGCAAAAAGGCGTATAGGAGAGCCGATTTCCCGTTCGAAGACAATCACGAAAACAATCACTGTCCGTCCCATGAACGACCCCGTGTCTGCGGTCACGGCGCCCAGGACACCGCTGGACGGCGTAACATCCGGCGCGCACAAGCTCCATGCTCTTCCGCAAATTCCCGATCACGAATTGATTCGATGCATTGGCAGAGGCAGCTACGGAGAAGTGTGGCTGGGTCGGAGCGTCATGGGCACTTACCGCGCCGTCAAGATCGTTTACCGAAACAGCTTCAAAGACGCCCATCCCTTTGAGCGGGAGTTTAATGGGATTCAGAAATTCGAGCCGGTCTCCCGCTCTCACGAAGGTTTGATCGACATCCTGCAAGTGGGGCGGAGCGATCAGGCCGGTTATTTTTACTACGTGATGGAACTGGCCGACGATGAGAACCGCTGCCCCCCGATTGATCCCGATCGCTACGTTCCCAGGACGATCCGCAGCGAGATCATCCAGCGGGGAAGGCTGCCGTTCGAGGATTGCCTGCCGCTAAGTCTGTCGCTCACGGCTGCGCTCAGCCACCTGCACAAAGGCGGTTTGGTGCATCGTGACATCAAGCCGGCGAACATCATCTTCGTGAAGGGCATTCCCAAACTGGCGGACATCGGGCTGGTGGCAGATACCAGCGAGGCCAAGTCGTATGTAGGCACCGAGGGATTCATTCCGCCCGAAGGACCGGGGACGCCGCGTGCCGACATCTACAGCCTGGGGAAAGTCCTTTATGAGATTGCCACGGGCAAGGACCGTCAAAGATTTCCGGAGCCGCCGACGTTGCTGGGTGAATTCTCCGACCGCGAGCAACTGTTGGAACTCAACGAGGTGATTCTCAAAGCGTGCGAAAACGACCCAAAGAAACGCTACCCGTCGGCGGAACACATGCATTCGGAGTTGGTGTTGCTGCAAAGCGGCAAATCAGTGAAGCGTCTGCATCTGGTTGAACGCCGCCTGAAGATCATGACTCGCATCGGCGTCGGGACCGTCGCCATCATGGTCTTCGGCGCTATTCCATACTTTCTGGCCATCCGAGAGGCGCGCCTCGCGAAGGCGATGTCCGGGAAAGAAGCCGAACAACGAGAACGTGCCGATCGAGAGGCTCACCGCGCGCGCCTCGCAGAGACAGACGCCAGAGAGAAGCTCCGGGGATCCTATCTCGCACAAGCACAGGCCGGGCGCTGGAGCCGTCGCGCGGGGAGACGTTTTGACAGCCTGGACGCGCTGAGGGACGCCGCTGAAATCCGGCCTTCATTGGAGTTGCGCAACGAAGCGATTGCCTGCCTGGCACTCCCGGATTTGCGCCTGTCGCGAGAGCTGGAAATCCGGCCAGGATTTGGCGGGTGGGTTGTCTTCGACAGCAACAGCGAGCGATATGCCTGTGGAGATGAACGCGGAAATATCTCGGTGCTCGCCGTGGCGGATAACAGGGAATTGGCGTTCCTGCCTGGATTCGGATCGAACGTTCACGCGATGTACTTCAGCCCGGACAAGCGGCTGCTCGCGGTAAGTTACACACGATCGGATAGCATCGAATTGCGGATCTGGGACCTGGCCCAGGAGAAGATCGTTTCGATCCCGCCGGTCCAAAACTTCAGGAACCTGGCGCTGTCGCCGGACAGCCGTCTTGCCGCGATCGCCCAGGATCATGGGCCAATTCTCATCTATGATCTGACGCTGGACCGGACCGCGCGGTCGTTTCCCCAGGAATCCCCGGTCAATGGGGTCGCTTTTCACCCGACGGGTCGCACGCTGGCCGTCTGCCGAATGGGGACGCCGGTGGTACAACTGCTGGATTTGGAAACCGGAACCACGGTCCGATCGTTTACAAACTCGGATGTCGTGTTCTGTCTCGCCTGGAATACGGATGGGAGTTCGTTGGCGGCAGGCGGCAAAGACGGACGCATCCGTATCTGGGACGCCGACACCGGCAGGATGCGCTCCACGCTGATGGGCCACCAATCCGCCGTGATCCATCTCTCGTTCAATCACACCGGCGACATCCTCGTCAGCACAAGCTGGGACGGGCGCCTGAGGTTGTGCAACGCGATCACTGGAGCCGAGATCTTCAATCGGGAAATCTATGCCGGGGGCGCGAGCCTGTGTCCGGATGATTCCTGGCTGGTTTGTCAGACGGCTGAGAGGAAAATCGGGATTTTTGAAATGGCTTCCGGAGACGAGTGTCGCCTGCTTGCCTTCGATGAAATGGCCGCGAGCGAGCCTTGGTGCTGCGTTTTCGATCCTGACGGGCGGGTGCTGGTCACTGCGCATCGTGCCGGGCTCCGCTTTTGGAATGTCCGCAACGGGCTGCCAATCGGTTTTCAGTCCATCGGC
>QHPW01000073.1:0-2691 GCA_003219675.1 Verrucomicrobiota bacterium | reverse complement strand
CTCCGACGATGGCCCATGGAATTCTCGCCAGGCGATCGAACCGGGAACTTCAAGGTGGGCGCCGCTGAAGACCTGGGATGGCAGACCGATCTTGACCAGATCACCAGCATGGACCGGGAAGCGAAGGTTCTGGCCGCAGTCCGTGATGGCAAGGCTTGCGTCTTCGATCTAAAGACCAGGACAGAGAAGAGCAGATTTGCGGGTGAGATGCCGTTTGAGTTTGCCACGATCAGTGATGATGCAAAATGGTGCGCGGCCAGCCAATGGAAAGCGAAGTCAGTGCGCGTTTTCGACATGGCAACCGGGAATCGGATCGCGGATCTGCCCGCCGACAAGGTCTACGTCGCGGTGTTCAGTCCTGATAACCAATGGTTGGTGACGGGCGGCTACGAAGAATACTGCTTTTGGAACACGGCATCCTGGCAAATGTCGTGCCGATTGCGGCGCGCACGGCCTGGTTACATACGGCCGGCGATTTCTTTCGCCTTGGACAGCCGGATGGCGGCGGTTGCAGACGCACAGAAGGTCCTTCTCCTGGACCCGGCGACTGGCCGGCAGTTCGCGTCACTGGAATCACGCGAGCCGGCGAACGTTTCCGCCGTTGGCTTCAACCCCGACGGCACCAGGTTGGCCGTTTGCGGATGGAATCACCTCATTCAACTCTGGGACTTGCGCCTGATTCGCCAGGAGCTGGCCGCAATCAATCTCGACTGGGAATTGCCGCCTTATCCAGCTCCAGCGGCACAACAGAATTCAAATTAGTTCGGAAACCTCCCGTTGCGCGAAGCGCAACTCGACACCACCACCAAGCTGATGTGACGCACGCATTCCCCTCACCCTCTCCCCATCCGATGGGGAGACCTAGTGTCCAAGATAGGTTTTGAAAATTGCTGAAAAGGATCTCCGTCTTTGGTGAGCATGAGGGTGAATTGAAACCTAAACCCACCATCAACGGAGATCCAATGATTCGAACCGGAAGTCTCTTTAGTTAGTTAGCCAAATTCTGTCTCTGTTTCAACGCCCCCCCGCTGGTCCCGGATCAACTGGAATTGAATTTGGACAGCATCCGCTCATCGGGATGACCAACCTGTTTTGGAAAACCTAAAAACACCTCTCTTTTCTCCAACAAAATGTGGCTCTTCACCGTCCAAGAAGGGCTATTTTGGACAGCAGTGACGCCATGAGCGCCCAATGTCGCCAGACATCCGGCAGCGTCAACGAAGAAATTCTACAATAGCCGGGACTGACACCTTTTCCAGGCCGAGTCCGCCGCCCGGAATCAGGTAATGAATCTCCTCTGCCGAGTTCAGTGTCGAACGGCAAGCCGATTCGCCTCACCCTGACCCTCCCACGGGGAGGGGGAACAGCCGGCGGCAGGTTCGGTTGTTCGGGAAGTTAAAGCCAGCGGAGGATTCTCCCACATCCGCGGTCTCTTTCGCCGGTAGTGTCTTAATTTCAAATCTAAACTGTAGCGGCGCTCTATGAGCGCCGTTTTCGGCGGTCACAGACCGCCGCTACAACCAAATTAAGGCACTCCCCTTTCGCCCTCATGCTTGCGTTTTCCCCCAAAAACATGGACAGATGCGTCTTTCTACCACTGTCGCAGGCGATAGAATCCTTCGGCATCCGTCCGCGCCGCGCCAAAGTCAACCCAGCTCAAATCCGGGAGAATCGGGCTGCTCGGAAGGAATGGCCCCGTGGCGCGCCCCGCTTTTTCCACCTGAAACACCCGTCCCGATCCGTTCCACCCAACCGAGACGTCGCCGGAGGATGACGCGCGCCTGATTGAATCGATTCGCGGCGCGGGCGCCGGTGGAATTGCGTCGGTCACGATGTAGAGGGCGTCCAGGCCGAAGTCGGCCAGGTGCTCAACCGGCGCGAACGCCGCGGTCAGCAGAAAGGGGGTCAGTTCTTGATATTGGCAACTCATTTCCCCTTTCGCCGTCCTCCAGGCACTCAGATATATCAATATCAAGAACCCGTTTACGCCTCAAGCTGTGCTTCGGGAAAATGTCTGACAGGATTTTGGCCGATTCCACCCGCCGCAACCGCTGTGTGCCTGATCGAATGCTCCGTCACCGGACATGCCCTCGCTTGCCTTTGCCACGGATGACGTGGTGCTGATGGGATGGAAGCTCTGAAGCTCTCGCGCCTGACCGATTACCACACGTCCTTGCGTAGCTTAATAATGCGTTCCCATATTTCCTCAGGCATGTCCTGACGCCAAACACCCCCTAGCAAATGCCTAAATCGTGGACTGCGTTTTGCTTCATCCACCACACGATCAATGAAAGATCCTCCGTGCCAGGAAAGCAGCGTTTCCAGCGGCCCACCTGCGAGCAATGCTCTCTGTTCGTCTGTCAAGTCGCGTTGCGAAATCTCGAGAATTGCCTGCCAAGCAATCTCTGGTTCTTCAGTACACGAATCAAACATCGTGTGCTCCCCAGCAAACCATGCATCAACCAAGGTAGAAACTTTCTTAATCTGATTGGCGTTTTCCATTTCTGCGTTTAAACCATGCAGTCACTAGCCGTGAGACTTTTTCAGATTTTTGTCTCTTTTTCATTTAGCAAAATAAAAGGTGTAAAAGGTGTCAGTCCCGACTATTGTAGAAAATGACTACCCTTTCAAGCAGTTGGCCAACGAAAAGGTGTCAGTCCCGACTATTGTAGAAAATGACTACCCTTTCAA
>QHPW01000011.1:1547-2634 GCA_003219675.1 Verrucomicrobiota bacterium | reverse complement strand
AGAAAAAAATGAATCGCCCGGCGTTGTCCGGATAATCCACACCGGCTTCCTGATACAAACCGGCGCGCTGATAGAGTTCCGGGCGATGAATGAAGTAAACCGTCAGGCCCGGTTCCCATTCGCGTTTGAGCACCTCAGCCTGAACCCGGCTGGCTCCCAGCGGAAGGTCAATCCTCCAATCAAACGAATGGATGTCGGGGAATCGTTCCAGAATGTCCCGATAAAGCGGCGTGACCAGCCCGACCCGCAGCCCTGCCCTCGCCAGCGCTTTTGCCAGCGCGCCCACCATATCGGCCAGCCCGCCCGTTTTGGAATACGGATGGACCTCGCTGCTGGCGAGCAGGATTTTCATCGTGTGCGCGGGGAGCGACCGGTTCTTTTACGCCGTAATGCGTTCGGTCTTCAAGTAAGGTTGCAGAACAGCCGGGATCGACACGCTGCCATCGGCTTGCTGATAAGTCTCCAACAGAGCGGGCGAGCGCCGTGCCGCTGCCGTTGAGAATATGCGGGAATTTGTTTTCCCCACCTTCGCTTTTGAAACGCAGATTCATCCGGCGCGCCTGGAAATCCTCGCAATTCGAGCAGCTCGAAACTTCAAGATAGCTCCCCTGCCCTGGCGCCCACACTTCGATGTCGTACGTCTTCGCGCTGGCGAAACCCATGTCGCCGGTGCACAACAGCACCACCCGGTAATGCAATCCGAGCAATTGCAGCACCCGTTCCGCGTCCGCGACCATTTTCTCCAACTCGTCGTAACTGTGCTCCGGTTTGACAATCTTGATCAGCTCGACTTTGTCAAACTGATGCACGCGAATCATTCCCCGCGTGCCGACACCGGCCGCGCCCGCCTCCGCGCGAAAGCACGGACTGTAAGCGCAGTAGTAAATCGGCAATTGGCTCTCCTTCAGGATTTCATCCCGATGAATGTTGGCGACCGGGGCTTCCGCTGTGGGGATCAAAAAGTCTTGGGCTTTCAGCACACCGATTGCCTCTGCCTCTTCCTGATCTTCCTCATCCGGCTCGTCATAATCAAAATCTCTCACTCCTTGCCGAACCGCGTATGATTGATCAACAAATTTGGGGAATT
>QHPW01000011.1:0-1485 GCA_003219675.1 Verrucomicrobiota bacterium | reverse complement strand
CTGAATCAGTGCTCGCTCCAGCCGCGCCCCCCAATCGGTGAAAAGCAAAAAGCCGCTTCCGCTCAACTTCGCGCCGCGCGCAAAATCAACCAGCTTCAAGCTTTCGCAAAGATCAATGTGTGACTTTGGCTGAAAACTGAAGGTTGATTTTTCTCCCCAGGGGCGGACCGGGCGGTTGTCTTGCGCATCCTTTCCCACGGGGACAGTTTCGTGCGGAAGATTCGGCAACTGCAACAGTTTTTCCCGGCGAAACCGGTCACTAATCGTATCGCCCTCCTTGCCCGCTTCGAGACTCTTGATCCGTGATTTCCCTTTGGCAATCTCGTCGCCAATTCGTCGCGCCTCCAGCTTCTTTTCCTCGGCTTCCGCGGTCTTTTTTTGTGCCATCAACGCGCCTATTTCCTTGGAAACTTTGTTGAGTTGCGCGTTTAAGCCTTCAATCTCTGCTTTCCAACCCCGCAGTAGCTCGTCGTATTTTAAAAGATCATCAACCTTGGCCTCATCCCCTGCCCCGCGCGAAGCCAGGCGCCGGCGAACGGAATCCGCTTGTTCACGAATCAGTTTGATGTCGAGCACCGCGGCATTATAAGAAGGCACTTCGTGAGAGCAAGGGGGAACCCGGAATCACTCGGAGCGCGCGCAGCGTTTAGCGTAGCGGCGGCCATCCTGGCTGCAGTAGAGGGCGGCATCCTGCCGCCCGGAAAGAACGGCCGGTTTTTCGGCGACTCACGAAATTTTCGAGGCGTTTGAGTTGGTGCAATGTTTTTCCGCCGGGCAGGATGCCCGACTCTACGTCAGGCGAGACGCCCGCCGCTACGCACGTCACAGACTTCAAGGAGAGAGCGAGCGCAAGCTTCAGCCTGAGGTTGCACAACGCCGCGGGCTCGAACGGGTCGAACTGCCGGCTTGCGATTGCAACCGGACAAAGGCATAAACCGCTGATGATGTCGCAGTCAATAGTCGGGCGAGTCGCCTCTCTCCACTTGCATCCGGCCAAACCCGGCGCCCCGTTGCCCTCGGTCGAGTTCATTGAGGTGGTTGCGGAGAAAGGCATCGAAGGCGAGCCGCGCTACTTTGGCCGGATCAGTCAATCCAGCCACGAACCGAGCCGCCGCCAGGTCAGCTTGATCGAACGCGAGCAAATCGCCCGGCACGCCGCCGCGCTCGGTTTGGAAACCATTCCTCCCGGCGCGGTGCGCGCAAACATCGAGACCTCTGGCCTCGATCTCATCGAACTGCTGGGAAGGCAGATTGAAGTTGGCAACGCAGTTCTTCTTCTCTGCGAACCGCGCACCCCGTGCGGGAAGATGGACGCTGTTTGCAACGGATTGCGCGCCTTGATGGAGAACAACCGTCAAGGCGTCCTGGCCCAGGTCGTGAAATCAGGCCGCATCCGGGTGAATGACTCGATCAGGCTGGCAAAAGCCGCCCTCCCTGTTTAGGCTCCGACCGGCCCTGTGAAAATTCTCGTCCTGACCAGTCTCT
>QHPW01000344.1:1660-3173 GCA_003219675.1 Verrucomicrobiota bacterium | reverse complement strand
CATCGTCCTGCAGGCGCTCAAACAGGCGCAGGCGGACCTGGACAAAGCGCGCAGCGATGCCGCGGCGGCGCGGAAACTCGACGAAGAAGTGGAGCGCCTGCTCCATGCAGCCACAAGCATCGATGCCATCCCGCTGGTCGCCGGCAACCCTCTGATTCAGGACATGAGGAAGTCCCTGGCGGAGCGGGAGGCTTTGTTGGCGAACCTCCTCAAGCGCTACAAAGACAAATATCCGGACGTCATCCGTGTGCGCGAAGAAATCGCTTCCTTGAAGGAGTCGATTCAGAAGGAGTCGCAGAAGGTCCGCCAGGCCATCCGCGCGGAGGCGGAGCTGGCAAAGGCGAAGGAAACAACCATGGCCTCCGAACTGAAGAAAAAGGAGCAGGAATCCTTTGAGCTCAGCCAGCTTCGCATTCAGTACGACGTCCTCAGCCGGCAGGCCGACCAGAGCAAACTGCTTTACAACATTGTTCTTCAGCGCATGAAGGAAACCGACCTGACTTCCAAGGACAAAGCTCAGAATATGCGCGTAGTGGACAAGGCGGTGGTGCCGATGAATCCCATCAAACCGCGCGTTGTGTTGACCTTGTTCCTCGGCGTGATCGGCGGTCTGGGCGTGGCGATGGGTCTGGCGTTCTTTGTCAACTATCTCGATGACTCCATCAAGAGCCAGGATGACGTCGAAACCTATTTGCGGCTGCCGTTCCTCGGGTATGTCCCCAACATCAAAACCAACAGCGTGCTTGAACGCGATTTGCAGGCGCACCTGCACCCGCAGTCCAACGCCGCCGAGGGCTTCCGCACCATTCGCGCGGCCATTGCGCTGGCGCCGAAGTCGGATCAATATCACCTTCTGGCGATCACCAGCACCATCCCCGCCGAGGGCAAATCGCTGGTCGCCTCCAACCTGGCGATCGTCACCGCGCAAACCGGGTTGAAGACCCTGCTCGTGGACGCCGACTTGCGAAGGCCTTCGGTACACAAAGTCTTCCGTCTGCAAAGTCCTGTCGGGCTGTCCTCCTATCTCATGGAAAAAGTCAGCCGCGTGGACGAATTCATTCACACCACCGAGGTCCCGCATCTCGATGTTGTTTGCTGCGGCGCGGTGCCTTCATCGCCCTCGGAACTGGCCGGTTCGAAGCGAATGAGACAATTCCTGGAGGAGGTCCGCAACCGATACGACCGCGTGATTCTGGATTGCCCGCCGGTCTCTGCGGTGAGCGATCCCCTGATTATTGCCTCACTCTCCGATGGCGTGGCCTTCGTGACCAAGTTCAACAAAATCCGCCGCGATCACGCGAGCAGGACGATTCAGCGCATTCAGGACGCCGGCATTCACATCCTGGGCGTGGTGCTGAACGATATCGATTTCGAGGGCAAGGACTCCTACTACTACAATTATTATTACTACCAGAACCGTTACTACTCCAGTCACTACAACCCCAGACCCGATAAGCCGCTCAAGGACAAATCGGAGGAAGTGAAAAAAGCGGGCTAGAGATACTTTCGCAGG
>QHPW01000344.1:0-1629 GCA_003219675.1 Verrucomicrobiota bacterium | reverse complement strand
GCGCTCGATGATTTCCTTCGCCTGAGCCGCGTTGCGCTGCAGGTTCGCGATCACCATCTCCACGGTGACGTGCGCCTCGTCCGCTTTCCAGCAATCGTAATCGGTCACCATCGCCATCGTCGCGTAGGCGATCTCCGCCTCGCGCGCGCACTTCGCCTCGCCCAGATTCGTCATCCCGATCACGTCGTAACCGAGATTGTGATGGGTCATCGACTCCGACCGCGTGCTGAAGGCCGGACCTTCCATGTTCACGTAAGTGCCGCCGTCGTGCACGCGCGCGCCGAGCGCGCGGCAGGTCTGCAACAGCAACTGACGCAACTCTTCGCAAATCGGGTCGGCAAAGGCGATGTGCGCCACGATCCCGTGCCCGAAGAAAGTGTGTTCAAGAGACTTCTTGGTGCGATCGACAAACTGGTTCGGCAATACGATATCGCGCGGCTGATAACGGGCCTGCAACGAACCGACGGCGCTGACACTGATGATCCAGGCCACGCCGACCTTCTTCATCGCCCAGATGTTGGCCCGATGGTTCAGTTCGCCGGGAAGAATCCGGTGCCCGCGACCGTGCCGCGGCAGGAAGACCAGCTGGCGTCCGCTCAGTTGACCGGTCAGAAATTGGTCCGAAGGACGGCCGAAGGGCGTTTTGACCTTCACCCATTTCTGTTTTGTGAAACCTTCGATGTGATACAGGCCGCTGCCGCCGATAATGCCGATCCGGTTGGGAGTCATCGGTTCGAGAGTTGAATCAGTCGCACCATGAACAGTTATTTTGAAATGCGCACGCTGTGTGCGTCCGGGGCTCAGGGTTATTCCACCGTTACGCTTTTGGCGAGATTGCGCGGCTTATCAACGTCGCAACCGCGCGCGACGGCGATGTGGTAGGCGAGCAATTGCAGCGGCACCACGGCCAGCAGCGGGAACAACGGATCGAGCGTCTGCGGGAGGTAAATTACATCCGCCACTTTGGAAGCGATCTTTGGGTTGTCTTCGGTGGCCAGCGCGATGATCGGGCCTTTGCGCGCCTTGATTTCCTCCAGATTGCTGAACGTTTTTTCGTAAAGCGCGCCCGAAGGAATGATGATGACCGTCGGCGTCTTGTCATCAATCATCGCGATTGGCCCGTGCTTCATTTCCGCGGCGGGATAGCCTTCGGCGTGGATGTAGGAAATCTCCTTCAGCTTGAGCGCGCCTTCGAGGGCGACGGGGAAGTTGTGGAGGCGGCCCAGGAAAAAAAAGTCCTCGGCGGCGGCGTACTTCAAGGCGATTTTTTTGATCAGCTCGTTTTGGCCGAGGACCTTTTCCATCTGTTCAGGAATCGCTTCCAGCGCGCGAATGATCTGGGTGCCGCGGCTGGCCGCCAGCATGCGAATGCGGCCCATGAGCAGGGCCATCAACGTCAATACCGTGACTTGCGAGGTGAAGGCCTTGGTCGAGGCCACTCCGATTTCCGGGCCGGCGTGCAGATAAATGCCGCCGTCCGCCTCGCGCGCGATGGTGCTGCGGACCACGTTGCAGATGGAGAGCACTTTATGCCCGCGCCGACGGGCTTCGCGCATGCTGGCCAGCGTGGCGGCGGTCTCGCCCGATTGCGTGATGACCAGGACGAGCGTGTGCTTTTCAATCGGGGCG
>QHPW01000071.1 GCA_003219675.1 Verrucomicrobiota bacterium | reverse complement strand
CGCGGGCGACCATGGCCTTGTAGCGCAGGGCGGCGTAGCGATTCAGTTCCTGACGGCGTTTTGCTTCGACGCTCTCCGGCACGTAGCGAAGGACCAGCACGATTTTGTTCGTGACATCCAGTCCGGCGTAGGAGTTATAGCCTTCACCGGCCGCGCCGGGCACGGTTAATCCGTAGCCCGCGAAGGCTACTTCACCTTCGAATTGGCCGTTGGAAGTGAACGACAGCGGACGGAAATCCTTTTCAACCTCGAAATTGGCAGGCGCAGAGGTTGAACCGGCAGACACCGCGAGCTGGTTTTGGTTCGTAATAATTCTCACCCCGAACGTGAACTCGAACGGCTCAAAGTAACTGTTGTTTTTGCCGAGTGGTTTCAGGCCGGCCCGACGCAACTGATCGGCAATGAAATCCGAAGCGAGTTCGGCGCCTCTGGTCCCGGTCAACCGTCCTTCAAGCGCATCGGAAGCAAGATAGCCCACTTCACTCCTCAAATCTTCGACGCGGATTTCCAGCGAGTAGCCGCCGACGTAAGGAGGCGGAGACTGTTTGGTTGCCTCGTCGCCTGGGCGTTCGTGCGGGCGCGACGCCGGCGGCACGCCGGCGCCTGCGCCGCGTTCGGGCGCTGAATCGAGGGCTGTCAGCACCGCTTTGTTGTCCCAGTCCGCAAAGAAGAGTTGAGAACTCCCATCCGCGGTGCGGTTGGAGGTCCAGCAGAGTTTCTTGCCGTCGGGCGAAAAGCTCGGCAGGCCGTCGAAGCCGTCGGTGAAGGTCACGCGAAGCGGTTCGCGCTCGCCCGCGGCATCGACGATGAACAGTTCGAAATTCGAGAAGCCGAGTCTGTTGGCAGTGAAGATAACGTATCTGCCGGAAGGATGATAATACGGCGCCCACGACTTGCACCCGAAGTCGGTGAGCCGGCGCACGCCCGAGCCGTCGGGCTTCATCGTGTAGATATCCGCGTTGATGCCGTTAGTGTCGAAGCGCCGCCAGAGAATGCGTTTGCCGTCCGGCGAGAAGAACGGCCCGCCGTCGTAGCCGGGCGTAAAAGTGAGGCGTTTCTGACCCGATCCGTTTGCGTTCATGATGTAAATCTCGCCGAAATAGGCCGGATCTGTTTCGAGCCGCTTGCGATCTTCGGATGAAAGTTTCTCCAGTGGGTAAGCGTCGCGCAGCGAAGTGAAGACAATTTTTTTCCCGTCGGGCGAATAAGACGCCTCGGCGTCGTAGCCCCAGGCGCTCGTCAGGCGACGGAGCCGGCTGCCACCGCGTTTGCCGACGAAAATGTCAAAGTGCTCGTCGTAGTCCCATGAATAACGACGCTCTTTGCCCGAGGCGCGGAAATCGAGTTCGGCTTTTTGTTTCGCACCCACTTCCGGATCGAGATGGGTGGAGGCAAACAGCACCTCGTCGCTGTTCGGCCGGAAAAAGGCGCAAGTGGTTTTGCCGCCGCCGGTCGAGACGCGGTGGCTGTTGCCGGTCTCGAGGTCGAGAATGTAAATCTGGTAAAATGGGTTGCCCGGCTCACGTTCGCTTTGAAACACCAGCGCCTTGCCGTCGGGTGAAAAATAGCCTTCGCCGCTGCGCCGGCCTTCGAAAGCGAGTTGGCGGATGTTTGAAAGAAACTGAGCTTCGCCGACGGAATTGGTTTGGACGGCGGGCCCACAAAGACCGGCGGCTGTGAGTCCCAAACAGAAGACGACCGAAAATCGAATCAATTTCATAGCATGCGCCGGATGTTGGCACATCCTCGCGCCGAAAGCAGGAGGAATTAAGCCCGCTGTAGTCAGCGTGAAGAAGCGGCTCCAGGTTCCAAAGCCATTCTTGTCGGGAGAACGGGCATGCTTATGAGTAAGATCAGGACTCCGCCGTTGGATTTGTTCGTTTGCCAAATCCAACCACTTTGACTATACAGCGCGAGCCACTCGGCGACCGGCTATGTTTTGGACGCGAAAAAACAAAGAGGAGCACCGCTACTACCTCCTGCCCGGCATGGGACGTTCCAACCGCAGAAAACACCAGCAATTCGTGCGATGGGCGATCATGGTCGGGCTTCTTGCTTCCGCCGGGTTCGCGTACCTCCTCTATCTGCTGAGCCGGTCGCACTGAGCGATCATTACACGCGGTTGGAGCGTTGTGTCTTTCTTGGAGCCCAGGTCGGCTTTGTTCCTCCAACCTTTGCCAGACAAACCGGGTGTTCGGCTTGCCGTTGCCAAAGAGGCGACCGGCCATTGGCCTTGCAAAATCGCACGTCCCGAAAATACTTCGCGCAATGACGAAAAGACTGAACCCGTCGCCATTGTTTCTCGGCGTTGAAGCGGGGGCAACCCGCTCAGTGGCTCTGCTTGCGGATTCACACGGAAAGCCGCTGCGGCGAATTCAAGCCGGCCCGGCGAATCTGCGACTGCTCAATGACGAACAGCTCGCGCGTCGTTTGCGCGGCATCGCCTCGCGCCTTCCTCGCCCTGTCGCCATCGCGATCGGCATGGCGGGCGCACGCACGGAAGCGGATCGCAAAAGAATCCGCCGGGCCGCCGCTAAAGTCTGGCCGAACGTGCCGTGCTTCGCCGCGAACGATCTGGAAACCGCCCTCGAAGCCGCAGACGTTCCTGCCGAACCTCATCGCTTTCGTTCCCTTCGGAAGAGGGCTCCAAAGACAGCCGGCAGCTACGCCAACGGTCGGGACCAGGACAGAATCCGCACGGTTCCCCGCGTGCTGATCTTAAGTGGGACCGGTTCGTGTTGCTTCGGCCGGATGCCCGACGGCAGAACGGCCAAAGTCGGCGGATGGGGGCATATTCTCGGCGACAAAGGCAGCGGTTTTGAAATTGCTTTGCGCGCCCTGAAAGCCGTCATTTATTACTACGACTGCGACGGCGTCTGGTCGAAACTGGGCCAACGGCTTCTGCGCAGACTTCAACTCAACGAACCCGACGATTTGATAGGCTGGATCCAGAAAGCCGCCAAGGACGAGGTGGCTGCGTTGGCCGTCGATGTTTTCAATGCGTGGTCCAACGGCGACAAAATCGCCTCGGACATTCTGGAAGGCGCGGCGCACGGCCTCGCCAACGACGCCGTTAGCTGCGCGAAACGATTGGCGAAGGCGGGCGCGCCGGTTCAATTCGTTCTCGCTGGCGGCGTGCTTCTGAATCAACCGCGCTTTGCCAAAAAGGTTGCGCTGCTTTTGCGGCGGCTTTCGCCGAACGCCGTTGTTGCGCCCCTCAAACAAGAGAGCGTTTGGGGCGCGGTAAAATTGGCCAGGCGCCGGTTTCAGACGGGTGGGGCGAGAGTCCTCGCGAGCCCTGATTCACTTCTCACCCCGCTGAACTCGGAGGCTCAACCGGATCGGTCCCGACACTCCGAGCCGTTTTTCCCTTCGCTCGAATCGATCAAACTTTCACCGACGGAGCAGCGTAATCCGCGCTCGCTCAACTTGGACAGGCTTTCCATTTCGCAAGCCATCGTGCTGATGCTAAGCGAGGACGAAAAAATCCCTTCGGCCATTTTGGCGGAGCGAAAGAAAATCGAGCAGGCAATAAGATCCATAGTGAGCGCTTTCACGCGAGGCGGACGATTGTTCTACGTGGGCGCCGGCACCAGCGGGCGGCTCGGAGTGCTCGATGCCAGCGAATGTCCGCCGACCTTCCGCGCGCCGCAAGAGCAGGTGCAGGGCATCATCGCCGGCGGTCAACGCGCGTTGTGGGAATCCATTGAGGGCGCCGAAGACGATCCGGCGGCAGGCGCACGGGCAGTTCAATTTCGTGGCATCAATCGTAGAGACATCGTCGTCGGCATCGCGGCGAGCGGTCGAACGCCGTTTGTCTGGGGCGCTTTGCGAGAGGCCGAACATCGGGGGGCGAAATCCGTTTTGCTTTCTTTCAATCCCCACCTGAAGATCCCGCGACGCAACCGGCCCGACCTCGTCATTGCTCCGGACCTCGGCCCGGAAGTTTTGACCGGCTCGACGCGGCAGAAGTCTGGCACGGCGACAAAGCTCATCCTGAACCTCTTCACGACGGTGACGATGGTGCGGATGGGCAAAGTCATTAGCAACCTGATGGTAGATGTGAATCCGGGCAACCTGAAGTTGCGCGATCGTGCGGTGCGGATCGTTCGGGAATTGAACGGGGTTGACGACGCGACCGCGCGAGCGGCGTTGGAAAAATTCGGCTGGGTTGTGAAGGAAGCCTGGCGCGCGCTAAAACAAAAGAGGCATTTGATCGGCAGGGTCGCCACGCCGCTTCGACCGGGAAAACCAGAACTGCAAGCATGACGAACTGCGTTACGGTTCGCCGCAGCACGGATCCTGCCGGGTAACTCGTTTTCTCTGATATGTCCCCTGTGGCCGTTGGCGGGGACAGTCACGGCATAGGATTTCCCGACCGGTGCGACGCAGAGAGTTGGGTTGCAACGGAGTTGCACTTGATTGTCGCGGGGGATGCGCTAATCTCGATGCGAACGACGGGGTTAAGCGGTTGATCTGGAGCGGCGGAGTAGCCAAGTGGTAAGGCACGGCTCTGCAAAAGCTGTATACGTCGGTTCGATTCC
>QHPW01000342.1:1892-4569 GCA_003219675.1 Verrucomicrobiota bacterium | reverse complement strand
ACCCTGGCCCACACAATGTTTTTTATGGATGCGGAGGCAACGGGACGTGATCAAATCGACCGCGCGCTCAAGGCCAGGCCCACGCTCGTGGTCGGCATCGATTTTCTGTTTTGGTTCTGTTACGGGGACGGACCCACGGAGAAGGACCGGCTTCAGAGATTCGAGACGGGCCTCAAATTGCTCGAGGCCGTGCACTGCCCGCTGGTCCTCGGCGACATCCCTGATGCCTCCGGCGCATCGAACGACATGCTTCCCGCCGACCAGATTCCGAGCGCCGAAACCATGACGGCGGCCAACCGGCGGCTGAAAGAGTGGGCTGCAGCCCGCCGACAGGTCGTCCTGGTTTCCTTGTCTGACTTCATGCGCAACGTGATGGCCAACCGGGCGATTACCATTCACGGGCGCACGTTGTCGGCGGGAGAAACACGCGTTCTTCTTCAGAGTGACAGGCTCCATCCGAGCCCCCGTGGCTGTGCGGTTCTTGCTCTCGCCATTCTGGACGCCGTTCAATCGACGCGGCCAGCCGTTACGGCCGGCGACGTCCGCTGGAATCCAAAGGAAGTTTTTCGTCTGGGTTTCAATCCGGCGCGCGGGGTTACGAATAATCCGGCGAAACAGGGCGCCGCGCCGTCTGGAAAGTAAGGGTGGCACGGGCAACTTGCCCGTGCCGGCGGGCTACGAGCCCGCCAGACTCTGACCGGATTGCAGAAACGAACGGTGAGCGCCGTGGCGCTCCAAACTCGGCGGCAAGTTTTCCGCCGAGCACAGCCAGGTTGGCTGTGCCACCCATCGGTTCATTTCGCCGGCGGCGGCGTGAACAGTTCGATGACGTGCCCGTCCGGATCGCGGAGAAAAAGTTGCGACGCGCCATCGGGCCGACGCTTGCGCGGCAGGTGTTCCATTTTGAGTGAGTCAAAGTGCCGTTCCCACACCTCGAGATCATCCACCCGCAGGGCGAAATGATTGCCGCGATTGTGCGAGAACACGGGTTCGGTGCGGTCGCCGATGAGGTGCAGTTCCTGGGTCTCGCCGAGCCGGAACCAGGCGCCCGGAAACGTGAATGCCGGACGCGGGATGGGTTCGAGCCGCAACACGCTACGGTAAAACTCGCAACTCTTCTCGACGTCGCTGACATGAATCGCCACGTGGTTCAATTCCAGAATCTTCATTGAAGCAACAGAATCAACAACAGCGGCATTCAAAAGCAACTTCCGTTTGGTGCGGAAACCGGAGTGCTGCGGGTCGTCAGTCAGCCCGCGCTCCGGAGCGCGCCTCTGCGAGGCGCAGCGGCAAGCAGAGTTAACGGCCCGTTGAAAACCGCCTGATCTTCGGAAACCACGAACTTTTCAGAGCCTCCTCACGTCGGCTGCTACTTTTTAAGAGCCTGCTCAGGACACGAATGTGCCGCTGGTCCGTCTCCATGAAATCAGGTGGGGCAAGACTCCGTCGAGCCCTGATCTCCAGGGGACAGAAATCAGGGCTCGCGAGGACGCTCGCCCCACCGGGTTGAAATGGCGAGCGCTGGCTCTCATTGAATCGTCATGGCTCAGGGCCTTCAGGCAGATGCGCGGCCCAATGTGTCAGGCGACCAAAGATCTCCCGGTTGTCCTGGCCCTTGATGGCGACGCCGCCGATGCCTTCCTCGTCGAACGCCCAATCGGCGAGCCAGCCGGAGTCCGTGACGACGATGACTCGTCCCTTGCCCGGTTCCGCGGTGGCGAGCAGGCAGCCGGCCTGGTCGCGGGCGCCTTTCTCGGGCTTTTGATTCAGGTCGTTCATCACCAGCGCGCGCGGCTTCGCCGGATGCGATGAATCGAGCAGCAACAGGTTGCCGGTGTAGTAAGCCCAGCGCAGTCCGCCAATCATCGGAGTTTCCCCGGGCAGCACAAGTTTCTTGGCGTCGGTGTAAAGGTTGGTTGCTTGAATCCCGAACTGCGCCAGCAGCCTGTTCATGTCCGCAACCTCCAGGTTGTGATTCTCCTGGTTGCCGGACACGATCAGGCCGCCGCCATTGCGGACGAACTCAGTCAGCACTTTGATGTCGGCGGCGGTCACGTGCGGTGGCGCGGGGTTGTTGCCCACGGCCTTGTCGCTCGGATTGACAATGAACAGGAGTCTCACATCCGCGAGTGTCTCGCGCGTGAGCGGTTTGTTGTGCACGCGCACTTCGAAATCCTCGCGCAGACGTTGCATGACCTGCTTGTAGGTTCCATCCGGCAGGTAGCGATTTTCGCCTTCAGCATTGTAGTGCCGGCTGTAGAGCAGGACGGGTCTGGCATGTGGCTCGGCGGCCATGCCTGTCGGACCGGACATTGTTTCGACTCCGAGCGCCAAGGCCAGTGACTTGATAAGAGTTTTTGTTTTCATAGCGTACCTGACCGGTTCGTTATTTCTGCTTCAAAACCGCGCTCTCGTCAAAGACTCCGTGACGAATGACCGTCCTCTCGTCCGAGGTGAAGACGACATGGATCTTGCCGTCGCGCGTCTGGACCGCCGTTGGATAAGCAAAATCGCCGGGCCCTTCGGCAACGTTTCGCCGATGCGGAAACGTCTTCGCGTCGTCTGTCGAAATGGCCGCGGTCATCGGAGTGCGATTGGTGAAACTGTTGTTGTAAACCAGCAACAGGTGGCCGTTGCGCAGCCTGATGAAGTCCACCGCGGCGTTGGGATTCGGGAA
>QHPW01000342.1:550-1718 GCA_003219675.1 Verrucomicrobiota bacterium | reverse complement strand
GAGAAAAAGCGAAGTGCAGTTTGCGTCCACCATTTCCGGGTCGCGACCAACTTCGTGATAAATCGGCAGCAGATAATCGCCGTCGTGAAGAACGATCGGGTGTGCGCGCACCATCATCCCTTCGTCAAAGGCAACCGTGAACGAATCGGACCAGGTCTTCGCGCCGTCGCGCGAGACCTTGCCGGCGATCCGCGAATCGGACCAGTGCGTCCCGTAGCGGGAAACGTAAAAGAGCCAGACCAGGGCATCGGGCGCCTGCCAGACCACTGGATTGCCGAGCGAATGAAACGGGTCGCGCGCGATTGCGACCGGCGGCGACCATCGGCGATCGCCCTTCTTGAGGCGCGAACCGAAAACGGCCGCGCTGTTGTCGTTGTATTCGCCTTTGCCGCTGAAAAAGACGAGATAAAGGTCCCCGTTCTGCAATTCATCGAAGCTGGCGGGATGTTTGTAATCGCCGGTTTTGATTTCCGGGCCGAAGACGCGCTCGACTCGAATGTCATCGGCCGCCAACAGCTTGCCGGCCACTCCCATCGCCAGGAGAAGAGGAACAATCTGTCCAAGCCGGAATTTATGTCGGGAGGAAAACACCTTGCTTTGCATCGCGGCTGTTGAATTGCGCCGGTGCGGCCCGGTTATGCTAGAGTGCGAAGCTGAAGTATATCCGGGCGGACGGGCCTCCCTGGGAGTTCGGCCTTGCGGCCGCCGCAGACCGTCGCTACTCGATCGGCTCCAGGATCATCCGTTCACGCGAGTAGTCAAAGATGACTCTGAACCGGCGGAGCACCTGCATGCCGATGTGGCCCGCGAGCCCGTCGTCCACAGGCGAACCTTCAAGGAAAAAACTGGTCAGCGGCCTCTCGATCACCTGGCTGCCCAGACGGAATTTCGGAACGCGACCCATCCTGGTCTTGGCGTCGCCACCCAGACCGCGCCGGCCGCTGCCGTCCGTTTTGCCTGCGGACTCCAACAGGTGATTTGCCTCGACGAAATCGCTGCCCAGACACAACCCGCCGTCGCAGCCGGAATCGATTTCAAACCGCCCTGGAATCGGCTCATGGCCGGGGAGAAGGACCGCGCCCTCGACGATCGGCGTGGATTGTTTGAACTTGAACGGAATGATCTCGCCGCTGCCGACGTAGCGGAACGTCTCCGGTTCGTGCAAAAG
>QHPW01000342.1:0-318 GCA_003219675.1 Verrucomicrobiota bacterium | reverse complement strand
GAGTCCACCAGTTCGCGGCTCAGCATGTTGACGGAGTAACCGGTGTCGATCATCACGGACGCCGGCGGCGAATGGTTGACCCGCGCAGAAACCAGGATCCGCCCGCTCACGAACTCGAACGGGACCCTCACGGTGTTGGTCGCCGGTTCGTCGGAAATAGTTTTAGCATCTGGCACCGCGCCATTGACGCTCCATTCCAGCAGCAATGTCAATGTTGCCAGCCAGAGCCACCTTGCTCTCGTCCGCTTCGACACGGGGTGCAGCATACGAAATGAATTGACCCGTGTCACACCGGGAATGTTTCAAATCTTCTTTTTG
>QHPW01000343.1 GCA_003219675.1 Verrucomicrobiota bacterium | reverse complement strand
TTTCAATTCTCTCCCGGGCTTCAGCCGCCCTGGACACCTCCGCAACGCGCTTGTCAGCGCGATGCGTTGGCGTATTATCGGTCGCGTTGAAAGAAAAAACGAACCTCTGGCTGGCCGTGGCGCTGATGCTCCTCGCGTTCGCGCTGACGCGCCTGCCCGATTTGCTGCCGCTCAATTTCAGCGCGGCTTACGCGCTGGCGTTTTGTGCCGGCGCGTATTTCCCGCGCTATCTGGCCTGGGGCCTCCCGCTGGGTGTCATGCTGGTGACCGACAGCCTGCTCAACGTGTATTACTATCACGTGCCCGCCGTCGGCGCCTATATGCTCACGAGTTACCTCGCTTACGCAGCCATCATCTGGCTGGGGCGGCGGTTCACGGCAAAATCGTCGTGGCTGAAACTGACCGGGGGCGGATTGCTCGGCGCCATTCTGTTTTATCTCGTCACCAACACCGTTTCGTGGTGGCAAAATCCGGCTTACGCCAAAACCGTCGCGGGCTGGATCCAGGCCCTGACCATCGGCGAGCCGGGCTATCCGCCCACCTGGACGTTTTTCCGCAACTCGCTTCTCAGCGGCGGTCTGTTCACCGGCCTGTTTGCCGGCGCGATGAAGTTGAGTGAAAGAAAGGAAGCGGAAAAGGAGGAGGCGGAAGCGGAGCCGGAGAAAGAACCGGAAGATGCGCGAGCCGAGGAGTCGGGCGCGTGAACCGCTAAAAGCGGTGCGGCGTCAAAACGTTGCACCTGCACCTGGCGCCGGCTTCAACCCTTTCACGGTTCAACGATTCAACGTTTTACGCGTTTTAACGAGCGTGCAGCGTCTATGAAAATCGGCGTCCTCTCCGACACCCACGGGCATTTCGACCCGAAGATTCCCAAGTTGTTCGCCGGGGTGGATCACATCCTGCACGGCGGCGACGTTGGATTGCCGTGGCTGATTCTGGAACTGGAACAAATCGCGCCAGTGACCGCCGTGCTGGGCAACAACGACGCCGGACTGGAGTACAGGGAGACCGAGGTGGTCGAGTTCGACGGCCGCAAATATCTCGTTCATCACATCGTTGATCCGCGCAAACCTGCCGGCGCCATCCAGAGCCGCATCATTCGGGAAGGGCCGGACGTGGTCGTGTTCGGACACACGCACAAGCCATTTTCCGAGGCGATGGGCCGCACGCTTTTTTTCAACCCGGGTTACGCGGGTAAACCGCGTTTCAACCTGCCGCGCAGCGTGGCCATCTTGCACTCCGAAGCGGATCGCATCAGGCCGGAGTTCATCGAGCTTTAGCGGCCCGTTGCAAAACGCCGGATTTCGTAGCAGCCGAGGTAACCAGGCTCATTTCAAATGCGGAATTCGGAACGCGGAGTGCGGAGTGAAAGTCAGAGCCTCGTTACCTCGGCTGCTACCTTTTTGTCTGCGGCATCAGGAGGGTTCGACGGCGATCGGCAGCGAGTGCGTCCGACGATGCCAGTATCCCGTCCAGCCCAGCATCGCCACCGCGAGCGCGGCAATTTGATAGCCACTGATCGGGCCCAGGACCTTGGGTTCCTCGCGCAAAAACTCGTGCAGAAAACGGAAGTTGCCGTAGGCGATCAGGTAAATGTGGAAATGCTGGCCGGGTAATTTGCGCCCGCGACGCAGCACGACGAAGACAACAATCATCACCAGGTTGAAAAAGATCTCCACCGGCACCGACGGCCAGCGCGCCACACCGGCCGCATCGTCCACCGTGAACCAGGACGGTGAGCAGACTCGGCCCCGGCAACAACCGTGGACCCAACAGCCGATGCGACCGAGAATAATGCCGACCGGCACAATCGTGGCGAACCAGTCGCCGGTGACGCCCCCGTACCCGACGAGGCGTTTGGCGATTTCCACCGCCACGTAGCCGCCGAGCAATCCGCCCAGGATGGTTTTGCCGGTCGCCAGTTGCAGCCACATGTCCGGCGCGCCAAAGTGCTGATAACCTTCGGCGAAAAAATAAATAACCTTCGCTCCGAGAAACGCGCCGATGAGCGCCGCGATATAGACCGCAAGCAGCCGGTTATCGCGCCGGGCCAGTCGCGACCAGAACAAAACGCTCACCCCGATGCCTGCGAGCATCAGCCCGCCGTAAGCGGTGGATTGAGGCACTGGCATCATGGATTATCCGTGTTGACGGACCGGCAATTCGCAAACCCCGAATAGTACCGGCAAAACGAATCGAGCTTGCCGTCGGGCCGGATGACGTGCGTGCAACAGCGGTCGACGCGGTCCTGGTCCCACGTCCACGCGTCCATGAACGGTTTGACGAACAGCCGGAACGTGTTCGATTCGTCCATTTCAAACTTTTTCAACAGGTCGCCCAACGGCTCGGATTCGCAGCCGCATTTAATCAGGTCCTCCAGACGATACCGGATCTTGTCGTGCAAGAAATCCTGCACCTGGGTGAAATCAATAAAATCACTGATGGAATACGTGCGCCCGTTCGCCTTGAGCAGGTAACCGATGGTGGCGCAGTTCGGATCACCGCACGGCAGCGGCGTAAAATCTTCAAAGCGCAGCCTGCCCTTCGACTGCCCGACGGCGGCGAGGATGATGTCGGCGGTGTTCAATCGCGTCTGGCTTCCGGCGCCTGGCGTCTGGGGTAGAAAGTTTGAGTCAAACGATTTCGTTGCTGAACCCAGGACCCCGGAACCCAGACGCGAAAACCTCCCGCTCTGAAACATCGGCTGAAAACTGACGCCACGAATGTGCGGGTACCGCAGGCCGAACTCGATGGCTTGCCACAGAAACGGCAGGTTGTCCGGCGTCACCGTCATCGCCAGCGTGACGGGCAGATTGATTTCGCGACAACGCTCGATGGCGCGGCTGCGGGTCGCCCGCAAGTCCGCGCCGCGCAAGAAATGCTGGCCTTCGACCTGGACGCCGTCGAACTGGAGGTAAAGCTGGAAGTTTCCGCGCCGGACGATCTGCGCGAGCCCGGCAAGAAAATCATCATCGCGAGCGATGCGCACGCCGTTGGTGTTCAGCAAGAGGTAATCAATCCCGGGATTACTTTGAATCCACCCGACCAGCTCGAAAAACCGTGGGTGCAGCGTCGGCTCGCCGCCGGAAAGCTGGAGAACTTCTATTCCGCCTTTGCGGTCAATGACGCCCTGGATGCGCCGCTGCAAATCTTCCAACGGCGCAGCGTCCACGTTGTCGCCCGCCCCCGGCGGCGAATCCGCGTAACAAGTCGGGCAACTCAGATTGCACGAGTTGACGATTTCGATGAGCGCCAGGCAGGTGGACAGCTTTTCGAAGGGTCCTTCGCCGCGGCCCGAAGCGTTTCGGCCCAGCGTGCCCGCGGTCGAACCATCCGACGCGCGGCAAGTGGAGCCTCCGCAGCAGCGACTGGCATTCTCCGGGTTCCCTTTTGCCAGCCAGTAAAAGCGGGCATCCGACGCGATGCAGACCGAGGCTTCGCCATGCTGCGGGCAAGTGCGCTTCAGAAAAACTTTCGCCGGACGGCCTGCGACACGCCAGACCTCCGCCGGACACGCCGCCTGGCAAACCGGACAGCGGCTGGTCGTGCGTTTGAGGAGCTGTTCGGTATCGTTGATTGGCAAAAGCACGGGTTTTACGGGGGCATCCACGGTTCTTGTCATCCTTGCGCCGCAGCAACCATCACACCTGCCACGCAACCCAAACACAATGAAATCGACGCGTTTAAACCCCAGATGAAAGGCGCCAAAACAACGGTGATCAGCACACGCGCCACGACGCTCTTTGACAGGGTCTTCGACAGTCCGGCCGCGCAGAGAAGCGAACAGACCGGCGTGAAGATCTTCCACGCGGTCCATAACCACTGGCCCCGGCTGGCATCGCCTCCGTGGCCGATCACGGAGTGGGCAAACAACAAAGCCAGTAGCGCGGGAGCGAAGAACAGCAACAATAAAATCGTTCCGCGCCACGCTTCGGACACGCTCAATCCTTCCGTCCTGGCCACGTGCCGGTCCCATTCTTTTTCGCTCCAGGCTGCCGGGCTGCCGGAGACAGCTTCCGCCGCCTGTCGCGGCACCGGCGTCGCGACAGGCAACGCCAAGGACAAACTTGTCGCCGCACGCAACCCGAAGGCGGCCAGCCGAGGCACGATCATGCCGCCCTCGCAGGCCGGACACCGGATCTGATAACCGCAATAGCCCTGGTCACACGCGATGTGTTGCTGGCAATGCGGGCAGGCAAATTTGATTTCGTTCATGCTGGCGGAGCCGGACCGGTCGGAGACGGAGTCGCCGTTTGAAGGACTCTTGGTTTTCTCGGATAAAGGACGATATACGCCGCCGTCATCAACGCGGCAAGGAGGATGCCAAAGCCGGCCTGCGGCCACGTCACAATGCCCTGCGCCAGATAGAGCGCGCCCAGAATGCATTCGAGCGCGCCGCGCGCGATGCCCACCTGCACCCAGACGGCGTGGCGAATCGGATCCGTGGAAGCAACACCGTAACCGACTGCCATCGTCACCATGACACAGCCCCACAGCCCGATGATATAACTAACGCCGGCGGGCAGGTCCTTAAAATGGAACGCCGCCTCGACCTGCCGCGGCGCGAGGATGAGCAGCGCGCCCAGCAGAAACAACACGGCTCCGTCCAGCGCCAGAAGAATGCGCAACGGCGAATATTTCATAGGCCGGTTTTCCTTTCTGATGATGTTGAACGCTTCATGATCTTCACGCTGGTCAACCTCGGAAGGCCAGCGCGCAACCGACAAAGAGGATACCCAGCAACAGCGCCCCGGCTCCCAGCAGCGCCAGCACGACGATGCCTGCGATGGTCAGAAACTGAAGCCATGGGTTCCCGGCACGATCGGGACGGTCGGGGAACGATCCGGGATTGGGCGGCTCACTCACGGCGTATTGGAACCCGCATTCCGGACAGGTCCTGGCGCCGGCAGCAGCAACGAACGCCACGTCTTTTTTGCATCGGGGACAGAATTGAAGCGGGGTTTGCATTTTGATTCAGGGTTGTGGTTCCATCAACCGGTCCATCGCATTTACGGCGCAGCCGTCGTCACGCCCAGCCCCCGGTTTGGCGCGCGTGCGGCGCGGGAGCGGCGCACCGACTTCAACGCCAGCACCAGCCAGAGTGCTCCACCCACCAGCAAAGCGCAGGGCAATATCAGCACGGCTTTCTGCAAATCTTTGTTCCAGTGATCGGCGAGGCGCCCGACGATCTCCGGCGACCACATGTCGCCGAACAGATGAATCATGAAAATGGAAATGGCCATCGCGCTGGCCCGCAGATTCAACGGCACAGTTTCGATGATGAGTGTGTTGACCGGCCCGGCGCAAAGGAACAAGAGAAAAATGGACAGCGCCAGCAAGCTCATCGCCATGGCCGTGCTGGCCGCCTGCAACGCCAGAAACGACAGGGGCACGGCCACCCACACCGACAGGCAGAGCATCCAGGCGTAGCCGGCCGGAGTGCGCCTTTGCCAGGCGGTCGCGGCGAAGCCGCCCAGGAGAGTGCCCACCAGACCGGCGATGACCATCACGCCCCCGAAAAAACGGTCCGCTTTGTCCGTCGAAAGATGATGGACTGTTTCAAGGAACGTCGGCCCCCAAAAGGCAAACGCACCGAGCGCGAATGTATAGGCGACGTAGCCCCACACCACGAGGTTGAAATCCGCGTTGCGGAACAGCCTCAAAACGTCGCAGAGCGCAGGCTTGGCTACCGTTTCAGCAACGGACACGTCGGACTGACCGCGTCGCGGCTCGGCAAACGGCAGCAGCGTCAGCGCCAGCAAAAACCCCGGCGCGCCCGCCCAGATAAATGCGCGGCGCCAACCCCACTGCGCGGAGATTTCACCGCCGAGAAGGTAACCGAGCGCCGATCCCACCGGCATCGCCACGTAGAAGATGGTGAGTGCATTGTTCCGGCGTTCCGGGCCGTAAACGTCCGAGATCAAACTCGGGCTGATCGTCGCGTAGCTGGCTTCTCCCAGCCCGACGAGGACCCGATAAAAAAGCAGCGTCGCAAATCCGCCGGCAAAACCGGTGAGCACCGTCCCGAGGCTCCAGACAAAAATGCCGAGCCCAACCAGCCATTTGCGCGAAACCCGGTCCCCGAGATAACCGAAGAACGGCGAGGTGATGAAGTAGCCGATCATGAACGCGGTGAACGTCCGACCGGAGTCGCCGTAGGTGATGCCAAAATCGTTGGCCAGCGGCGTGCGCACGGCGTTGATCACCGATCGGTCCAGGTAATTGAACAGGTTGAGGCCCGTCAGGATGAACAACGTCCAGGAAGGTGACAGTTTTCGATTGATCGACGCCATATTCAGATTGTCGCATCAGCACGGCGCGAAAAATAAATCGCTCAGGCAATCGGGCGTAAATCGAAGAATTTTGCCAGTTGATTGATCAGGACAATAACACCGTGTCAGATCGTCTCTCCCCGGCTCTTGCGACCGACTCCTGAAGCGCACGCGGCATGCCGGGCACCTCAAGAACCCAGGCCCACTTTCCGCAATTCGCTCAGCAGCGCAACCAGGCTCTGCCGCGAGCAATCCCCCATCAGGCAGATCTGAATCCAGTTGCGGCGGCGCAGGTATTCGCTCTGGTAACTGAGCAGGAAACCGGCGGCTTGAAGTTGGTCGCCGATTCTTTGCGAGCGGTTTGTCCCGGGCGGCACCAGGGTGATGACCGCCGGTGACGCGTGCGCGTCGGGCGCGAGAATCCGGAAACCGAGTTCGCGCAGCCTGGGACGGAGCCAGCCGGACAGTTCCGCAATTTCCGCGAACGGCTGCGGCGAGTCGTAGCGTTTCAGCGCGGCTTGCAGCGCCGACAACAGGTTGGAGGAGTGGGTGAAAGGGATGCCCTGCTGCTGCGCATGGTAGCCGAGGTCAAGGTAACGCGGCAGTCTGGCCGGCTGCGGCGCGACGTCGTGATGATAAAACACCATCGAAAGACCGGGAAACGCGCCCAGCCCTTTGCCGCTGACGCACGAAGCGAGGTACACTCCCTGCAAATTGACCGGCACGGTGCCGATCAAACTGATGCAGTCGAGACAGAGTTTGATGCCGCGCGCGGCGCAAAGCTCCTTCAACATCTCCACATCGTTCAATATGCCGGTGGAGGTTTCGCAAGCGGAAGCCCAGAGCCATTGGACGGCGCCATGACGGTCGAGCGCCTGCCTGACCTGATCGCGGTCGAACACGCCGCCCCAGTCGAGCTCGATGGCGTCAAACGAAAGACCGAAGCGCCTCGCATGGTCCAACAACCGTTCGCCGAACTCTCCGTTGCTCAGAATCATTCCCCGCGCGGACAGCAGCGACAGTTGCGCGGCGGTCACGTCGTTTGCGAGAGTCCCGGAACCGAGAAGAATTTCGACGCGTTGCGTTCGGACCAGTTGACAGAGCAGCGTTTGGGCGAAGGCAAAATCCTCTTTGAACTTGTCGCAGCGATGCGACACCGGGAGCTGGTCGAGCGCGGCCCGGATTTCCGGCCGGAGGCTCACCGGCCCGGGCAGGAAGCTGATGGGATTGAGGGCGCGGTCGGCGGTGGACGTAACGTTCAACAGCGGTGTGGCGACTTCGACGAACTCCTCCAACGTCAGATACATCGGCTGGAATTGCGCTTCCTTCGAGCCGACCAGCGGGCCAAACGGCACGAAGCCGAGATGCTTGTAGAGCTTCTGCTGGCGGACGGTGCCGGAAATGACGGCGAGGTTGTAATGCTGGTTGAGCCCATAATCAAGCAGCAGCTTGAGCAGCCCTTGAAAAACCATGCCGTTGCGATGGCTTGGCAACACGGCCAGCAAACGGACCTCGCATATCCTGCGGCCGGCCGGCAGGTAGCGGTCAATGTTGCCCAGCTTTTCGTCCAGCGAGAAAGGTCGTTTGTCCCGCACCGCCATCATGCCGATAAGCTGGCCGCCATCCAGGGCGATGAGATAGGCGTTCTCGTGGTGGAAACGGTCCACCAGGCGTTTCTCTGGGTTCGGCGGGTGCTGCGGGATTTCCTCGACGAAGGTTTTGTAATTGAGGCGGAAAATCTGTTCGAACTCCGGTTCCTCGGAGGCGATTTTGAAGTGCAAGCTTTGCTCCGCGTTCATCGTTACTTGGGAACGGCCCGCTTGTCGCTCTTGAGCTTTCGCCCGGTCATGAGTTTGTGTATTTCGTCGGGGACTCCAAAAACGCTCGTCAACGAATAATCGGCTGCGAACAGCGCCAGCGGCGTGAGCGCGAAGGCCACCAGGCCCGCCAATACAAAACTGCGCAACGCCGCACAGACCACCAGAAACAGCGCGGCAAAAGTGAACGCAATGGAATAATCGAACATCAACAGTGCACCGAGCGATGTCGCCACGCCTTTGCCCCCGTGAAACCAGAGTTGCGCCGGCCAGATGTGACCGATCGCCACCGCGACCATGGTCAGCACTGCGCCGGTCGGATTAAGCCGGAAGTACCCGGCCAGCCAGACCGCGAACAGGCCCTTGAAGAAATCGCACAAAACCGTGAGGAAGAATCCGGGCCGGCCGAGGACCCGGCCCACGTTGGTGGCCCCGACGCTGCCACTGCCCAGCCAGCGGATGTCTTCGCCCGTCCGCCAGCGCACCAGATAATAACCGGAGGTGAAACAGCCCAACGCATATCCAACGAGCATCACCAACGTCTCTTTGGCGTATGGCACCGAGTGCATTTGTTGATCCGAAAACGGACGTTCGCTTTCAGCGGACTACTTTGTTGACATCGTTTCTAACATGAATGTTGCAGCCGGTCATCAAATAATTTCTCATTTTACCCGTCACCGAACCTGTTGTAATAGTTAAGGGCTATGAACGACCTGTTAAGCCAGCTCAAACAATTCAGCGTCATCGTTGCCGACACCGGAGATTTCGACAGCATCCGCAAATATCAACCGCGCGACACCACCACCAATCCCAGCCTCCTTCTCAAGGCCGCGCAAATGCCCGAATACGGGGCTTTGGTCGAGAAAACCCTCGCCGACGCCAAAAAGGAATCGCCCGACGCCAGTCAGACACTCGGTACCGCGCTTGACAAACTCGCTGTCGCGTTCGGCCTCGAGATTTTGAAAATCGTCCCCGGCCGCGTCTCCACCGAGGTCGATGCCCGGCTCAGCTTCGATGTCGAAGCCAGCATCGCCAAGGCGCGCTCGCTCATCGGCCGTTACGAGAAGGCCGGTATCTCGCGCGAACGCATCCTCATCAAGGTCGCCTCGACCTGGGACGGCATTTGCGCGGCCAAACAACTCACGCGCGAAGGCATTCATTGCAACCTGACACTCCTCTTTTCATTCGCCCAGGCTGTCGCCTGCGCCGAGGCCGGCGTGCAACTCGTCTCGCCGTTCGTCGGCCGCATCCTCGATTGGTACAAAAAATCGACCGGGCGCGACTCCTATCCACCTGCAGAAGACCCCGGCGTGGTCTCGGTGACTCGCATTTACAACTATTATAAAAAATACGGTTGCAAAACGGAGGTCATGGGCGCCAGCTTCCGCAACGTCGGTGAAATCCTCGAACTGGCCGGCTGCGACCTGCTCACCATCAGCCCGACGCTGCTGGAAGACATGCAGAAGACCGCGGGCACGCTCGCGCGCAAGCTCAATCCCGAAACCGCGGCGGCCAATTGCAAGGAACCGAAACTGTCGCTCGAGGAAAAGACCTTCCGCTGGATGCTTAACGAAGATCAGATGGCCACGGAGAAATTGTCCGAAGGTATCCGCCTCTTCGCCGCCGACACGCTCAAGCTGGAGAAGTTCATCGCGCCGAAGCTGGGTTGAGGAGGCCCCCGACTTTGTAGCCGCCGACGTCAGTCGGCGCTGACTGTTTGAGAGTGCGCGGACTGACGTCCAAGACTACGAGGTCCATTTGAAATCAACCTGCGGCAACTCACCAATGCTGCAGGCATCGCATTGTCATTCGGTGCTCCCAGTCATCAAACCCCCACCAACATCCTGGCCATCCTCTTTTTGTCGTACGGCTCCCCCAGCCCGAGCGGCGCGGTGGCGGGCACCAGCGCGGGATCATGGTACGTGCCGAACAGGCGGTCCCAGAGGCTGAAGGTGGTGCCGAAATTCGTCCGGCTGTGCGCGGTCGAGTGATGCACGCGATGATACGCCGGCGTGATGATGAGATACTTCAGCGGACCGATGTTCACGTCGATGTTCGTGTGTTCCCAGAACTGGATGAGAATCCCGATCGAATAGCCGAGGCCGGCTTCGAGCGGACTGAGGTTGAACACCAGCATCGGCACCGCCGCCTGCGGAATGTTGTAGATGAACGAGTGCAGGAAACTGGTGCGGAACCCGGAGAACCAGTAGAGCTGCTCGATGGAATGGTGCCACGCGTGCGTGCGCCAGAGCGGATCGAACCGGTGTTGCGCGCGGTGAATCCAGTAAATCATGAAGTCCACCAGAAAAATGGCCATCACGATGCGAACTCCGCCCGGAAGTCCTTGCAACGCGTGCCAGCCGCCGAGCATCCACGCCGGGGCTGTTGCATTGACGAAGCCGGTGACTGTGTAGTTCGAGAGGCGGTTCATGGCGATGGCCAGGGCGAAGGAAAAAACGTCGATCTTCAAATCCTTCCAGCGATCCACCTCGCGCGCCGGCCGGACGCGTTCCAACACTTCAAACACCAGGACGAGCGCGAAGAACGCCGCGGTTTGAATGTTTTCAGACATATCCGGTTGCGCGAACGGGATTGTTCCGAATCAGCCTGAAAAATCAAGAAGAACACAGAAGAACACAGAATCACGAGCCGCAAAGACGCACAAAAAGCACAAAGACTGAAATCTTTTGCGCATTGTGCGCCTTCTTGTGGCCATCTTTGTTTGCCGCCGCGCCCTTCGCCATCGTTTTTCACCGCGCACTATCGTGAAGCCTGGCTTGAATGTATTTGCAGGCGGATTCGGCGGCTTTCCGCCTTCTGCGAGGCACTCCAGCAAGTCGGCACGACCCCTGAGCGGGACGCTCACGCAGCCCCTGAACAGCGCTCCGCCAATACAGCCACAGCCGTTTTCGCCCCATCCGTTTCTCCTCATGCCGCGAACAATCTTTGTTCGCGCACGGCGCGGCCAAAGTCCGGCGAGACCTTGAGTATTCTTTTAAATTTGCGGCGCCGCTCGCTTGTTTCCTCGGCGGAATACAATCGCCTCACCAGATTTATGAAACCGCTTTGCAGTTGTTCCACCGTCATGTTTTTCGGCGTGATATTGATGTCGAACAACGTGCAGAGTTCCCAGGCGGCGTCGCGGATGATCCGGCCTTCCTGCTTTAACCGTTGATACAACGGCGTGCCGGGAAAGGCGGTGAGGAAAGTGACCTGCACTTCATAAAGACTCGACTCGCGCACGAAGTTGAACACTTCGTCGAACACCTCCAGCGTGTCACCGTCGAGACCGAGGATGAAACAGCCGTTCACCGTGACGCCGTAGGACTGGATTTTTTGTATCGCGGCGAGGTATTGGTCGCGCTGGCGCATCTTCCAGTTGTTGTGCAGTTCGACTCCGTCGAGGCTGGTTTTGCGCGGGCTCTCCAGGCCGATGAGAACCTGCTG
>QHPW01000341.1:1993-3558 GCA_003219675.1 Verrucomicrobiota bacterium | reverse complement strand
GCACCGCCGGCGCGGTGCTCGATCCTAATGGATTCAAGATCACGACAAACCGCGTGACCCGCCTGGGGCCGGCGGTCGCTTCGGATGGACACGGCTTTTTTGTCGCCTGGGAGGATTGGCAACGCACCGACCGCGCCATTGCGGATGTTTACGGTTCACCGGTTTCGTCGGAGGGAGCAGTTGCAAACCCGGACGGGATTCCGCTGGTGTTGGGATCGGGCTGGCAGGTGCAGCCACGCATTGCTTTCGCCAACGGCGAATACCTGATGACGTACAGGGATAACGGCCCGCTTGGCGGACCCGACATCTGGGGGATTCGCTTCTCGACTGCCGGCCAGCCGCTTTCGGCTGCGTTTCGCATCAGTAATTCAAACGACGAAGCAGGGGGCCGCTATGGTCTGGCTTCCAATGGACGGGACTATTTCGTCGTCTGGGGGGACAACCGGGGTTCGCCGTCGGGATTCGGCTACCCGAAAATTTATGGCACCTTGGTTCGCAGCAACGGCAGCGTGGGCAGCCCGAACGGAATTCCCATTGCGGCGACCTCGTTGTATCAGGAGCGGCCGAGGATTGCTTCGGATGGGCGAGACTTCCTCGTGGTATGGCAGGAATCGAATAACCCGCATGAGGAGTTCTCCGACATTTACGCGGCGAAAATCACCGGAGACGGAACCGTTGGCGCTCCGGCCAGAATCGCGGTGAGCCTTGCGCCGGGCGTTCAATACAATCCTGACGTCGCATTCACTGCGGGGAATTACCTGGCGGCCTGGCAGGACGGACGCAGCGCTCCAAATAACACCTACCCACTCGGCGCCTACGACATCTACGGCACCTTGGTAGCTGAACGAACCTCCTGCGATCGCTATCATCAATCCCAGGGACGGCGACACGTTCACCGCGCCGGCGAACATCCTTCTAATGGCCTCGGTGCATGACGAAGACGGCCTTGCAACAGAGGCGACCGTGGAATTCTTTGATGGCATCAACCGCGTGGGCATCGGGCAGCTCACCGATCCCGGTCCGCCGCACGACGCTTTCTTCCGCCTGTTCTGGACCAACGTGCCCGCCGGCGAATACACTCTCACTACCAAGGCCACCGATGATCGCGGCGCTCAGACGACGTCGTCGCCGGTGAAGATCGTGGTGCGTTCCGGAAAGCCGGTTGTAAACGTTGAAGCCTCCAAAGCCGACGCGTATGAGCTTGGCGATGGCAAATCCCGCGCCCTCATCTTCCGTGTGACGCGCACTGGCGCGACCGATTTCGACCTGCCGGTTTCGTATCGCGTTGGCGGGACCGCCCAAAACGGCGTGGATTACGAGGAATTGAGCGGGCGAATAGTTATCCCTGTTGGCGCGAGTGAGGCCACGATTATGACCTACGCGCGATTCGACGCGATTTCCGAAGGTGACGAAACCGTCGAAGTCGCCATCCGGAGACCGGCGTGCGATGACGTCTTTCCACCTCCTCGGGAATGTTATGAAGTCGGGGAGCACGGCGCCGCTTACGGACTCATCCATGATGCGCCGTCACCGCGACCGGTGGTGAGCCTCGAACTCGTTGACCC
>QHPW01000341.1:0-1959 GCA_003219675.1 Verrucomicrobiota bacterium | reverse complement strand
AAGGCTCGGCCAGGCTCGGAGAAGACTATTGGCTCGATGGCGTCAACAACGGTTCGACCGTTCGCATCCCGGCCGGCACAAATTCTGTCAACGTCCGATTGTACGCGATCGACGATGATTTTTACGAGGGCGACGAGACCGCGTTCGTCCACCTGATCGCGCCGCCGGCCGGAATTCCCTTGCCCGATCAGTATGACATCGACTTCGCGCATTCGTCCGTCGCGATGGTCATTCACGACAATGACCCGGTTGCGACCCGGCTCGAGATCACGTCGCCGCGCGACGGCCAGCAGTTCCAGCCGGGCGACATCATCGAGTTGCGCGCCCAGATCATCGGGCCGGGCGACAGCAATTCATGGAGTGTGGACTTTTTCGACGGCGACCAGCGCCTCGGCACGGCGCCGCCCGGCGCGCCGATTTGGTGGGGCGACGCGGGCGGCGGGCGACACGTCATCAACGCGCGCGCCTACGACCCGGCGGCGATTCCTGGACAAGACACCTTGCTGGCGCCACCGGTGACCATCGAGGTAGGTCCCGGAGCGGCCTTGCCGGTCGTCAAAATCAGCGCAACGCCCTGGCGCACTGGCGAACCCTGCCCCACCTGCTTTGTCGTGCCCAGCGTCATCACCATCGAACGGACGCCTCCAACCAATACGGCATTGACGGTTTTCCTCGAAATTGACGGCACGGCCATCGCCGGTGATGACTATCAGGCCCTCCCTTCCAGCGTGGAAATCCTGGCAGGGCAACGTTCAACTCAGCTCACGTTGCTCGCGCGCGACGACCAGCTCGTGGAAGGCCCGGAGGTCGTTCGCGTGCGCGTGTTGTCCCAACCACCGCCGCTCCTGCCTCCGACATACTTTGTCAACGTTTATGCCAACGAAGCCCTCGTCGTTATCACCGACGACGAACCCGGAGCCCCCCAGGCGCGGCTGGATATCGTCGCACCTGCGAACGGATCGCATTTGCGGTTTCCATCAACCATCGAACTTTCGGCACTGGCCGTTTACATACAAAACGAAGTCTATGGCCCGGTCGAGTTCTATGACGGCGACCAGTTCATCGCCCGCTCGCTGGTCACCGCCACGACCCGGCCCCCGATTCCCGGACTGCCCAGTGTCCACACCGCGTATTGGACCAACCCGCCGGTGGGTCAACATGTTCTCACCGCCCGCACCCGGCTTTCATTCAGCCAATCGATCACGTCGCCTCCCGTCAATGTCACCGTTGATGCGCCGATGTTCCCGGTCGTCAGCCTCGAGACATTTCCTCTGCAAAACCCGCAAGCGCGCGAGTTCTGTCCCCCGAACCTGGATTGCGCTTATCCGAGCTTCATCGTCCGCCGCAGCGGCCCCACCAACGACGATTTGCGGGTTTACCTGAGCTATTCCGGAACGGCCACCGCCGGGGTCGATTATCCTTTGCTCCCCAACAGCCTCGTTATTCCCGCGGGTCGCGATTCCGCTTTCCTCATGCTGGTCCCGAACGATGACACGCTCGTCGAAGGCCCGGAAACTGTTGTCGCGCGTTTCACGCCGGTGCCGGGGCCGGGTTATATCGAGGACCCTGAACACATGAGCGCCTCGATTACGATCATCGACAACGAGCGCTCTCTCGACACGGTCGTGAACATCCAAGCCACTTCCGCAATCGCAGAGGAAGACTCCACCCCATTCGATCGGATGAACCAGGTTGGCGAGTTCACCATTTCGCGGATCGGACCGACCAACGCTTCGCTGCCGGTCTTCCTGCAGTATTCGGGCAGCGCCACAGCGGGCGCAGATTATCCGACTTTACCATGGCTGGTGTCCATCCCGGCGGGCGCCACCTCGACGGTGATTCGCGTCACCGCAATCAATGACTCGGTGCCGGAAGGCATCGAAACGCTGGCAGCAACCATTTCGAATTGTCCACCCCCAGGGTTGCTGCCGCCCTGCTACGATTTCGAGATTGATCCCG
>QHPW01000337.1 GCA_003219675.1 Verrucomicrobiota bacterium | reverse complement strand
CAGAAGCAGGTGATTCAGATCGGCTCCTTCGCCGGCAGCTGGCTTTGCTTTTATAAGATTCCCATTCCGCAGTAAGCGGCTGACCCGGTCAAAATTCAAACCTGCGACCGGGAACCGCACCAAACCGTACGTTCGAAATCCCGTGGCGCTGACCTCCTTGGGGCAATTCGTCTGGCGAATTGAGCCTCCTCACGTCGGCTGCTACACTCTCGATGATGTCGATGATCCGGCGCTTGTCGTTTGCCGCCAAATCTGCTACAAGTTCCGGTGTCTTTGATGTTCCGTTTTTCATCAGCTCTCCGGCTTGTTCTGCCAGTTCTCATTGTCGGTTGTCGCGCGGTCGCGGACAGCACCGTTGTCTTCAACGAGATCATGTATCATCCCTCCACCAACGAAGCTGCGTTGGAGTGGGTCGAACTGCACAACCAAATGGCGGTGAACATGGACGTCTCCGGCTGGTCCCTTCAGGGGGGTGTTCAGTTCGAGTTCGCGGAAGGCACGGTGGTTCCGGGCGGCGGTTACGTCGTGGTCGCGGTTTCGCCGACGGTGTTGGCCGCGGCCACCGGTTACACCAACGCTTTCGGCCCGTTCGTTGGGCGGCTCTCCAATTCAGGCGAACGCCTGGAACTGCGCAATAACAATCAACGCCTGATGGATTGGGTCGAATACGGGACGGACGGCGACTGGCCGGTCGGTCCCGACGGCGGCGGCGTTTCTCTGGCCAAGATCAATCCTAACGCCGCCAGCCCGCCGGCAACGAACTGGGCGATGAGCGCGCAAATGGGAGGCACACCGGGCGCTCGTAATTTTCCCGAACTCGACGCCACGATCACCAACACTGTTCTCGTGCGGATCGACGATGTCTGGAGGGATGAGAATTCAGGCAACGACCTGGGGACCGCGTGGCGCGGCGCCGCTTTCGACGACAACGCGTGGCCGGCGGGGCGCGCGTTGTTTTACGCCGGCAACGCGCCGCCGCCGAGTGGCGAATTCCAATCCATTGCCACCCTGTTCAACACCGGGGTGGATGAGAATCACAACGCGCTTTCGCCCGGCGTTCCCGACCCGCATTATTTGCTCACGGTTTCCGCGCAGAGCACCCCTCCTCCGCCGGCGATCCCTGCGACCGTGATTCAGAATCATCCCGCCTGGCTGGCCAACGATTCGCTGTCGAGTTGGATTGGCCCTGTGAATCCGGGCACTGCCGACGTTGCGCCCGGCGAATATCGTTACCGCACGACATTTGATCTGACCGGCTTTGACCTGAGCACCGCCCAAATAATCCTGAGCGTCGCCGCGGACAACCGCGTGAACAATGTGCTCATCAACGGCGTGAACACAGGCATCGCGTTTGTCGGTTTCACCGGTTTCAGTCCGAACTACACCCTCAACAGCGGGTTCGTCGCCGGCACCAACACGCTGGAGTTTGTCGCTGTCAACGACGCCACGACTCCGAATCCGGCGGGATTCCGGGCGAAACCAAGCGGAACAGCGCAAGCTTTTCTGCCACGAAACACGCTGATCGATCCGGTTCCGCTCACCACTTACTTCCGCACTACGTTCGTGTTTAACGGAGATCCGGCCGGGACCTCACTCAGGCTGCGCGCGCTCATCGACGACGGGGCTGTTTTCTATTTGAATGGCAGCGAGATTTTGCGCCTGAACATGCCCGGCGGCGCGATTGCCTCGTCCACCCCCGCCTCGCTCGACGTCACGAACCCGGCTTTGCGCGGGCCTTTTTCCATTCCGTCCTCGGGACTGTTGGCCCGGACCAACGTTCTGGCAGTCGAAGTGCACCAATCCGCCGTTGGCACGAATGATCTGCTGTTTGGCGCCGAACTGCTCGCCTCACCGGCGACGCCCGTCAAGCCAACACTGGCATTCAACGAGGTTGCGGCATCCACCAATTCAGTTTTTTGGGTCGAGTTGGCCAACAGCGGCACCAACGACATTTCCCTGGACGACTACGTCCTCCTCCGGGATGGCGCGGCGGACAACCGGTTTGTTTTCCCATCCGGCTACACCATTTCCGCCGGTGGTTTCCTGTCGCTGAACGAAACCCGGCTTGGTTTCCGTCCGCAGTCCGGGGACAAACTTTTCCTGTTTCCGCCGAACGGGAGTTACATCATCGACGCAGTGGTCGTCAAAAAGACTTTGCGTGGAAGATTTCCGGATGCGGCCGGCCGCTGGCTTTATCCGGCGCAGCCCACGCCCGGCGGGCCCAATGTGTTCGCGTTCCACGACGAGATCGTCATTAACGAGATCATGTACCACCCTCGCGGCCTGCCGGCGACACCGGCGGCTTACCAGGAGACAACGCTTTTGCCTGTCAGCGCCACCTGGAAATACGATCAATCCGGCCAGGACCTCGGCGCGGCGTGGTGCGCGAGCGACTACGATGACAGCGGTTGGCCGTCCGGCCCGGCGCTGTTGTACGTTGAGGACGCCGCGTTGCCCGCGCCGAAGAACACGCCGTTGACGTTGGGGCGAACGACGTATTATTTCCGGACGCAGTTTGTCTTCAACGGCAGCACCGACGGACAGGTGCTGCAGCTTCATCCAATCGTGGATGACGGCGCCGTGTTCTACCTGAACGGCCAGGAGGTTTTCCGCGAGAATCTGCCCGCCGGACCGGTCAGCTATTCCACGTTGGCGTCTCCCGGCGTGAGCGACGCGACGTTCACCGGTCCGTTCCCCATTCCGACCGCCAACCTTGTCAACGGCACCAACGTCCTGGCGGTGGAAGTGCATCAAGGCGCCACCAACAGCACCGACATCGTTTTTGGCACCGAACTGCTGGCCCGGGTGGACACCTCCCCCGCTCTGCCGTATCGCGACTCACCCGAAGCGTGGCTCGAACTGTACAATCGCAGCGCCAAAACGGCGGACCTGAGCGGATGGGAATTGGACAAGGGAATCAATTTTGCTTTCCCGCCGGGCACGACGATGGCCCCGGGTTCATACCTGGTCGTGACCGGCGACACCAATTACCTGCGCTCGCTTTATCCGAGCACCTCCATCATCGGTAATTTTACGAACAAACTGTCGCGTCGCTCCGACCTGATCGCGCTGAAAGACGGCTATAAAAATCCGGTCAACGAAGTTCGTTATTACGACGCGGGTCGTTGGCCCGGTTACGCGGATGGCGGCGGGTCCAGTCTCGAACTGCGAAACCCTTTTGCCGACAACACTGAACCCGAAGCCTGGGCCGCCAGCGACGAATCCGTGAAGTCCCATTGGAACAACTACACCTACCGCGGCGTTGCCACGGCGGACGGCGGCCCGACGCGGTGGAACGAGTTTGTGCTGGGTCTGCTGAACAGTGGCGAAGTTCTGTTGGATGACATCAGTGTGATCGAATCGCCCGGTTCAGCGCCCCGTGAACTCCTGCAAAACGGCTCCTTTGAAAACGGCGCCGCGGCCTGGCGCATCATCGGCAATCACCACGGCAACGTCATGATTGATCCGGACAATCCAGTGAACCACGTTTTGCATCTGGTCGCCACCGGCCCTACCGAGCACATGCACAACCATGCGGTAACCACCCTCGCCAACGGCGCGACGATTGCGAACGGCCGGGAGTATCAAATTTCTTTTCGCGCGAAATGGCTGACCGGCTCGAATCAACTGCACACGCGCCTTTACTTCAATCGCCTAGCCAAGCTGACGTTGCTTGATGTTCCGGGTTTCAACGGCACGCCCGGGGCGCAAAACTCGCGATTTGAATCGAACATCGGGCCCACGTTCAGTGCTCTTCAGCACCGTCCCGTCGTTCCGGCGGCGAATCAGCCGGTAACCGTTTCGGTAAAGGCGACCGACCCCGACGCCGTGGCGGCGTGCGTCTTGTGGTGGTCGGCCAACGGCGGAGCCTGGAACAACGCCGGAATGTCACCGGCCGCCAACGGCTGCTTCGAGGCAGTCATTCCGGGATTTGCGGCCGCGACGGTGCTTCAATTTTATGTTCAGGCGACCGACAGCCTGGGGGCCGAATCCACTTTCCCGGCGTCGGGTCGCAATTCTCGCGCGCTGTACAAAGTCAAGGATGGCCAGGCGATTTCAGGCAGGCTCCACAACCTTCGTTTGATCATGACCGCCGCCGACGCGGCTGCGCTTCACGCCGCCACGAACGTCATGAGCAACGGAGAACTCGGCGCGACAGTGGTGTATGACGAACAGGAGGTTTTCTACGATGTCGGCGTGCACCTGCAATCGAGCGAACGCGGGCGCGCGGACCCTTCGCGGGTGGGCTTCACGCTGACCTTTCATCCTGACGAATTGTTCCGGGGCGTGCATGACTCCATCACCGTGGACCGTTCGGGCGGTTACTCGGGCATTGGCGGCGACCAGGACGAAATTGTCCTGAAGCACGCCATCAATCACGCCGGCGGTTTGCCCGGCATGTACGACGACCTGGTTCGCTTCATCGCGCCGCTGAATCAACACACCGGTCCCGGCCTTATGTTGATGGCCAAATATGGCGACGAGTTTCTCGACACTCAGTATCCCGGCGGCGGCGACGGCAAGGAGTTCAAGTTGGAGTTGATTTACTACCCCACGACGACGACCGACGGCAATCCACAGAGTCCGAAGTTGCCACAACCGGACGACGTCATCGGGACGGACATTCAGGACCGCGGCGACAATCAGGAAGCGTATCGTTGGAATTTCCTGATCGAGAATAATCGCGACGCAGACGACTACGGGCCGATGATCAGCCTGGCCAAGGCGTTCAGCCTGTCCGGTGCGACGCTGGATGCCGAAACACAGCGGCTCACGGACGTGGACGAATGGATGCGCGTGTTCGCGATGAAATCGCTCAGCGGCGATGTCGATACCTACGGCCAGGGCTATCCGCACAATCTGGTCCTTTATTTCCGTCCGGAAGACGGCAAAGCACTGGCATTGCTTTGGGACATGGACTTTTCTTGGACACGCGCTGTGAACGCGTCACTGTACGGCACCGCCAACATCGCCAAGGTCATTGCCCTGCCGAATAATCGGCGGCAATTCTACGCGCATCTGAATGACCTTATCACCTCCACGTTCAACACCTCTTACATGTCGCCATGGACCGCGCATTACGCCGGCCTGGTCAACCAGAACTACGGCGGCGTGCTGAGCTACATCGGCCAGCGCGCGAGCTACGTGCGAAGCCAGTTTCCAGCGCAGGTTGCATTCGCGATCACCACCAACGGCGGACAGAGCTTCATGGTGGATTCCACTT
>QHPW01000077.1:398-5519 GCA_003219675.1 Verrucomicrobiota bacterium | reverse complement strand
CCCCTAGGTTGAACACCCCACCATGTCGCACGAGGCTTCGGCGCTTGGGATTGGGCGACAGGAAAAAACAGGCTCTCCGCCGAGGCGGCACCAGCTGTGTTCCTGCCCCGTGCCGGTGATGGTTAGGGTGGTTGCTCTTGTGTCCGGTGGCAACGGCCTGGAAGCGGATCATTTACCGGAATAATCCCATGTCGCCCGACCGTTATGTAAGACGAAATTCATTCCCGAAAGCGTGTGACCTTCCAGGCCCACCAGGTTGGCCGGCACCTCCAGCCGCATCCATTGCCCAGCCGCAGGCAACGCGCCCATGGGCCGTTGGCTGGCCGTGCCATCGGTGCCCCACGGGATCAGATTCTCGCCCCAGTAGGCCGCATGCGACCAGGACGCGCCGTCGAACCACTGCAGCATCAGTTCCCTGGGAACATTGGCGGGGTCCAGCAAGACGTAGGTGACCAGCATCTCCCCGGCATTGACTGACAATGTGGCTGATGCTTCGGCAAAGTAATGATAGTGAATTCCGGCTCCAAGAGTCGATTGATGAGCCCGCGCGCCGGAGTAGGGCGCCGGATTGCTGCTGACCCATTGCCATCGGTCCCCTCCGTCTGCTCCGGTCCAGGCTCCCGCCGGCACCGCATCATCCACCCAAACCACCGTGCCGGATCCCGTGTTGCTCACAACGACACTCACAGGAACCGACACGCCTTGATTTCCGGCGGCATCGCGGGCGAGTGCGGTGAGGGTGTGTGAGCCGTTGCTCGTCGAGCTCGTGTTCCACGTGATCGTGTAGGGTCCTGTGGTATCTTCGGCCCCGAAGTTTGCGCCATCGAGCTTGAATTGGACCCCGACGACGCCCACGTCGTCAGCGGCATCGGCCGACACCATGACCGATGAACCGGAAACCGTCGCATTGTTCGCCGGCGCAGTGATGGTGACGCTGGGCTGTGTGGTGTCTGGAAGTGGCGGGCTGGACGCGTTTGATTTGCCGGAATAATCCCAGGTCGCCCGGCCACCATGTATGACAAAATTCATTCCCGAAAGCGTGTGACCTTCCAGACCCACCAGGTTGGCCGGCACCTCCAGCCGCATCCATTGCCCAGCCGCAGGCAACTCGCCCCAGTAGGCCGCATGCGACCAGGACGCGCCGTCGAACCACTGCAGCATCAGTTCCCGGGGTAGATTGGCGGAGTCCAGCAAGACATAGGTAATCAGCGCGTCCCCGGCATTGACCGGCAAGGCGGCCGAGGCTTCGGAGAAATAATGATAGTGAATTCCTGCTGCCAGAGTCGATTGATGAGCGCGCACTCCGGAGAAGGGCGTCGGGTTGCCGCTGACCCAATTCCAGCCGTCGCCTCCTTCCGCGCCGGTCCAGGCTCCCGCCGGCGCCGCATCTTCAACCCAGACTGTGATTGCAGGGGGGGCATTGCTCTGGCAGTCGGGGTACAGCCGGACCTCGTTTGTCGCCGAGAGTCGGGCCGGATCCGTCACCTTCAACACAATCCGGTAATAGTAAGTGTTCCCGTCGCAGCCAACCGGTGAAATCACCGTCGTTGTCTCGTGATGGATGTCAACCGGCTCCTGGTGCTCGTGGTTGTTGTGGTGCAGGATCGTCTGCCATTCGTATCCGAGTTGGCCGTCTGAGGATTCCGCGTCCGTGACCGTTGCCCTCAGATTGTATCCCGTGTCGCCGGACATCGGATATTTGCTCCCATCGACCGGGCTGGTGATCGTCACTCTTGGCGGGGTGTTGTTCAACGAAATGATGAGGGTCGCGGTTGACGTCTGCCCCGCGTTGTCGGTGACCGTGAGTGTCACCGTGTAGGGGGTCGGAACACCGGCCGGCGCGTTGAACGTGTGCGAAGGATTCGCCCCGGCGCTGCCGGGTGTGCCGTCCCCAAAATCCCAATGATACACCAGCGGCAAACCTTCCGGATCAGTTGAATTGCTGCCGGTGAACTGAACGGTCAACGGCCCCGGCCCGTAGTTCCTGTCAGCCGACGCCGTCGCGGTCGGAGGCAGATTGCCACTCGATGAGTAGGAAATCCTCCGCATGGTCGCGGGCCAGGAAATGTAATAGAGACCTCCATCGATTGGATGAGTCGCCACATCGACGATCTCGCCCCCGCCGGTCAGGAATTCCGTCACCGACACGGGCTTGTCGTTCGCGTCGAACACAAAATCCCGGATCCAATTCGCTCCCAGTTCGGCGTGAAAATAGGTGTTCTTGTATTGCCCGGGAAAATCGCTGCCGGTGTACCACGCGCCGCCGATGGAGCAGTTCCCGGGAAACATGCTGCCGGACACCGGCGAGCCGGCAGCGCCGACGTTGATGGCGGTGGCGACGCCGCTCCCGTTGTAAATCCAGGTGCGAGCGAGTGTGGTGCCGTGTTTCCAGTCCGTGGCCGGCGGCGTGTGGAGAAACTGGGGAATGCCGCTCGGAATCTTCTGCGTCGAGTTGCACGGATTGTTGAACGGCGGTTTATTGGCTGTAACCGACGTATTCTGTTTGATCAGGTCATGGAAGTAGAAATACCGGGAGCAGCCAGACCCGGGATACAGTGGGTTGGGAGCGTCAAGATTCTCCACGTTCGCGTTGAAGTAGCCCGATTTGGGATCGATGCCTTCAAACGCCGGCCAGCCGAAATTCTGGCCCGGACTGGTGCAAACATTCAATTCCTCCCACGCGTCGTAGCCCACGTCGCCGATGTAAAGGACGCCGGGATTGCCGTCGGATCGGAGGTGGCTGCCGGATTCCGGTCTCAACGTCATGCGGTACGGGTTGCGCAATCCCAGCGCCCAGACTCGCGACCTGGCAGCGCGCGGATTGGCCGGATCATAAAATGGATTGCTCGCAATGCCATCGCCGGTCGCCGGGTCGATTCGAACGACCTTGCCACTCAACGAGTCAACCAGTTGGGCGCGGTAAGCTCCCACGTTTTCCTTCGGCTTGAGGATGCCGTCGGACAGTGCCTGCGCATAGTAAGTTTCCGGAGCCAACAACGTGCCGTCGGTTCCAAACACCAACGATCCCACGCCGTGCGATTGATACAGTATGGGGAAACCCGTGTTTTTCGTCTCACCCAACAAGACAAGGCGACTGGTGTAGTCCACCGACTTGAACCCGGCCGAAGCGCGGGCGGTGTATCTGGTAATTCTCCCGATCGTGGCGGCGAAGTATTCATTCGACGCGGGGTTGTAGTTCGGCGTTCCGTAGTTCATTAAATAGTGTCGGTCCACCACGTACATCAGGTAGACGTAGCCGTTGACCCGGAAATTGGGGTCGAGCGCGAAACCCAGCAGACCGAAGTCGCGCCAACCGCCGACTTCCTCGCCGATGTCAAGCAGCAGCGACCAGTTGCTCGCGCCATACTCCTTGATCCAGACTTTGCCGGCTCGCTCCCAAACGTACATCCGGCCGTTGTCCTCGAACGTGATTCCGACACATTCATTCCAGTTGGCGCCGGCCGGGCCGTTGATGATCGTTTCACTGAAACCGGCCGGCAGCGTGGCGGCGGACACGCGGCCGGAGTTCGAATCGGCAAGGCCCAGCAAACCAAGCAGGAGGAGCAACGTTGCTTTAGTGGCGAACCCGACCCGGTGCGACCCGGATCTGCCGACTGCCTCGTCCTTTAGACAAAGCCTAGGATAACAATTATCCCGCGACATCCTTTCTTGCGCACACGATGCTCTCTCGACACTAAGGCCCTTGTGAAGTCAGGTAAAGACCTGAAATCAGCGGGGGAAACACCCTATGTTTTTAATCGGATTCTCCGTTTAGGTTGGCGACCAAAGCAAGCGCAGGTGTTGTTTATAGGCGTTTGTTTATGAGCGAACCTCTCGTCAGCATCATCATGCGGTCCTTCAATGAAGGATGGGCGCTGCGCGAAACCCTGCCCGTGCTTCGGGCGCAGGAATACAAGAACTGGGAACTCATCGTCATCGACTCCGGCTCGACGGATGGTTCTGTCGAGCTGATTCAACAGGCCGAGCCGCGCTGCTTCATTCAAATCGCGCCGCACGAATACAATCCCAGCCGCGTGATGAACCAAGGTATGCAATTGGCCCGCGCCGGCTTCGGGGTGTTTCTCAATGCCGACGCCACGCCGGTCGGGGCGAATTGGCTGCGGCCGCTGGTCACGGCTTTGTTCGACCCGCGGACCGCTGCCGTGTTCGGACGGCAAATTCCGCGTCCCGATTGCCGGGCCGTGTTTGCCTGCGATTACGAACGATGCTTCGGACCGCGCCGCGAGTCGGCCAGGTGGGGCCATTTCTTCAGCATGGTCAGCAGCGGGCTGCGCAAGGACATTTGGGCGAAACGGGGTTTCCTGGAGAAGATGCAATACTCCGAGGACGATGAATACACGCGCTGGTGCCGGGCACAGGGATATCGCGTCGCTTATGTCCCCGATTCGGTAGTCATGCACTCACACAACTACACCCCGGCGCAGGCTTACAGACGGAGTTTCGGCGAAGGTCGGGCGCTGGCAGCGGTCTGGTCCGGCAGCCCGAGCGGGCTCAATTTCTTTGAGACGGTGCTGTTCGGATGGTTGAATGACCTTAGGCGCGATTTGCGTTTTTGCCTTCGCAACCGGCGGTTCAAGGAATTGCCTGAAGCAGCGAAAATTCGCTGGCAGCAACGCCGCGCCAGGCTGGCTGGATTCAAGCAGGGTTGGGCTGCTTACCGCTTGAACCTCTCCAGTGCCACGATAAATCCGCCGACCTGGGCCCAACCAGGTTCGATCAGCCTTTCGCAGGTGCCGAAATGATCGCGGTGGGCGACAGCGCTCGTTCCGTCGAGACAACAGGCGTGCCACATCCATTGTCGCGTCCGGGCGAGACGAAGCATTTCACCCTGGAGGGAAGCGACGAGCTGGAAGCCCATCTGGAACGAACGTGTCAACAGGTCCTGGCCCGAGTCCGTCGCCTGATTCCCGAACGGAAACTCGAAGGCCTCCTCGTTGGCGGGGGCTACGGCCGTGGCGAAGGCGGAGTGTTGAAAACAGAGGCGGGCGATCGACCTTATAATGATCTGGAACTTTACGTGTTTCTGCGCGGTAACAACTTTGTCAACCAACGGCGTTACCAGGCTCCCCTTCACGAGTTAGGCAAACGACTTTCGCCCCC
>QHPW01000077.1:0-246 GCA_003219675.1 Verrucomicrobiota bacterium | reverse complement strand
GCAGAGCGGATTCCGCTTTGCGAGGCCACCCGGCTCTTGATGAACCGCTGCTCCGGCCTGCTGTTTGCCCGCGAACGGTTGGAGTGCGCGGAATTTTCACCTGTGGATGCTGATTTTGTCGAACGGAACCTGGCCAAGGCACAACTGGCATTTGGTGACGCCGTTCTCACGGCGTTCGGTCGGTATCACTGGAGCTGTCTTGAACGGCACAAAAGACTGAAAAGTCTGAAAATGCCGGAAGCCTTG
>QHPW01000340.1:5975-11631 GCA_003219675.1 Verrucomicrobiota bacterium | reverse complement strand
ACACGTTTCCCGTTCCCAGGGGCGCCTCGGTGGCAAACTTCAGCATGTGGATCAACGGCAAAGAAATCGTGGGCGAAGTCCTGGAGAAAAAACGCGCGCGCCAGATTTACGAAAGCTACAAGCAAACCCGCCGCGATCCCGGCCTGCTGGAGCAGGTGGACTTCAGGACATTCGAGATGCGGATCTTTCCCATCGGCCCCGGCTCCGAGCAGAAGGTTCAAATCACCTATTACCAGGAGTTGGACTTCGATCATGACTGGGCGACTTACGTTTATCCTCTGGCGACGGTGACGCGCCGGGAGGTCGATTCCCGCGTGACCGGCAAGTTCGCTTTCGCGCTGGACCTGAAGTCCGCCGTGCCCATCGCGGCATTGGAGAGCCCAAGTCATGGCGACGCTCTGGTCGTCGCCAAACATTCGGATTCGTACTGCCAGGCCAGCCTGGAGACCCCGGACGGCAGCCTCGCCAGGGACATCGTGCTCGCCTGTCATTTGTCGCGCCCGCACACGGGCCTGGACCTCATCACCTCCAAACACGACAACGAGGACGGGTATTTCTGCCTGACGCTGACGGCGGGCGAAGACCTGGCCAAAGCGGAGGAGGGCATGGACTACGTTTTGGTGCTCGATGTTTCCGGCAGCATGTCCAACGACGGGAAATTGCTGCTATCGAAGGATTCCATCGGGGCGTTCATTCAGGAGTTGGGCGAGAAGGATCGATTGGAGGTGATGACCTTCAACGTGCAGCCTTACCTGGCGTTCAGGCAACTGCGCCCGGCAACCGCCGAAGCAAAGCGGGACGCGATGGCCTATCTGGCCACGCAACAGGCCCGGGGCGGCACCGCGCTCAGTCCGGCCCTGACGACCGCCTACAAATACGCTGACTCGGATCGCCCCTTGAACGTTGTCCTGCTCAGCGATGGTTTGACCGAGCAGCAGGAGAGACAGACGCTGCTGGAGTTGATCCGAACGCGTCCGCGCGGCGCGAAGATCTTTTGCATCGGCGTCGGCAATGACGTGAATCGGCCTTTGCTCGAGCAGTTGGCTCAGGACGCCGGCGGATTGTCGGCTTTTCTTTCGCACGGAGATGACTTCACTCGCCAGGCCCAGGCGTTCCGGCGGAAGCTGACCCGTCCGGTCGCGACCGATTTGCAAATCGATTTCGGCGGAATAAAAGTCAGCGACCTCGAGCCCAAAGCGTTGCCGAATCTTTATCACGGCATGCCGGTACGGATTTACGGCCGCTATCAAGGGGGGGCCGAGGCGCAGGTCTCCGTGCGCGGCAGCATCAACGGTGTGGAACTGAAGAAAACCGCCCGGCTGGAATTCCCGAAACAGGACCTCGCCAATCCGGAAATCGAACGGATGTGGGCATGGCGCCGGATCGACGGGCTCTTGAAACAGGCCGATCACACGGGCTCGCGCAACGCGGTGATCGACGAAGTCGTACGGCTGGGGGAAGGCTACTCCATCGTGACGGAATACACTTCATTCATCGTTCTGGAGAACGACATCGAGTATCAGCGCTGGAAAATTGCGCGGAATAACGTGCTGCGAATCGGACACGACCGCCAGGCGCAGGAGGTTGTTCGGGCACAGCTCGAGACGATTCGCGGCCGCGCCATTGCCGATCTTGGCCCGCAGCCCGAGCCGGCGGCGCTGGCCTCGGCGCAGCGCTCCGCGCCGTCGAAGGTCAGCGCGCCTCTCCAGACGAGCGCGCCGCAAACGGCCGCGCCCGCCAGCGCGCCTCCGGATCGAGCGCGACGGGCTTTTGACTTCGGGGTCGGTTCGGGCCCGGTGGGGCCCTTGTTTGTGGGGTTGCTGTTGTGCCTTCGGCGACTGAAACGGAAGGCAGGCTGACGCCGAACAGGTCATGGCCATGGCGGCGAAGAGCCGCCATGGCGCAAGGATCGATCTCTCATGAATCTTTCAAAGGTCACGCCGTTCGAGGCGATTCCAGACCCGTGGGACGGGAGAGGGGTTTGGAAATCAGCCTCATTACGGCGCGAACTAAGCGCACTGGCAGCCCTCCTCGTTCTGCTCAACCTGCCGCTGCTCCATGGCGCCTGTGCGGGGGACATGATTTTCCTCCCGCGCCGCGTCGCCGAGGGAGAATGGTGGCGAGTGTTCACACACCCCTTTGTGCACGTCTCCTGGTACCACCTGGTGCTGGACTCATCTGCTTTCTTGCTCCTTTACAGCGAATTGGACAACAAAGGATGCTTCGGGCGGATCGGATGCCTGCTGGCCTGCGGTGCAACCAGTCTCCTGGTTTCGTTGTGGGCCGCGCCGCTGGTCCAAACGCACGGGCTCTGCGGCTTGTCTGGTATCGCGCACGGGCTGATGACGATTTCCGCATTGGAAATGGTGAGGGCGCCGGACGACAAAACGGTTCGGCGCGCCGGCATGATCACGCTGATCCTGGTGGTCACGAAATGCGTCCTCGAAGCCGCAACCGGGCATATCGTGTTTGAACGATTCCACTTCGGAGCGCTCGGTTCGCCGATCGCCGTCTGCCATGCCGGAGGCGCACTCGGCGGGTTGGGCGCGTGGATGATGGCCCAACGGCTCGACTCGATTCGGCGTTCTGGAACAAAACGCTGCTGATTCTTTCGGCGAACGTTCTTTCCGGAGGTTGCCTCCGGGAATTGCACCCGCCCTGGATCCACAACCGATGCGCTTCACTGCCCGCTTCCGCGACCGGGCAATTAGCCTGGTCTGCGATCGCGGGTGTTCCTCTTATCCACAGTTGGGTTATTCGCGTCGGGGAATAACTCCTCAAACGGCTTGTTGGACCCGGCGATTCCGCCGATCCCACGCGGGAAAAGCATTGGAATAACTTTTTTTAAATATTCCTTGCTACCACAATCTATGGTGCTATTGTCTCCGTTGCTGCGCAACAGATGGGGCCCCAGCCCGACCCCTTGCCTGAGCAGTTTTTAACTGTTTTGTTGAATTGTCATGCTTTTCCGAACGGGCACGTGGCTTGGTTCGGAAATGATAAGTAACCAGAGCCTTAACCATAGAAAATGCCATGATAGACGCGCGCGACGAAGTACTGTCCCCTGCCTCCCGTTCCCCTCGTAAGAGGGATCGTTCTTCCGCCAATCGCACTCGGTTCGAGGCGAGGGGAGCGCTGGCCGAGCCGAAACGCGGAGGCCGCCCGGCTCGATCCCTGAAGATACAGCGCATTTTCAGCGATCCGAAAGTAAAACCCTTCGACCAGATCGAATGGGACAAACGGACTGCGGAAATCACCGACGACAGCGGCAAGGTGATATTCAAACAGGAAGACGTTGAAGTGCCAAAAACCTGGTCGTTGCTGGCGACGAAGGTTGTGGTTTCGAAATATTTTTACGGAGAACAAGGCACCCCGGAACGGGAAACATCGGTAAAGCAACTCATTCACCGCGTCTGCCGCACCATTGCGGACTGGGGCGTCAAGGATGGCTACTTCAGCGAGGCGGACGGAGCGGTGTATTGCGATGAGTTGACCTGGCTCTGCGTTAACCAATACGGCGCGTTCAACTCGCCGGTCTGGTTCAACGTCGGCCTTTATCATCAATACGGCGTCGGCAAAACTTCGGCCAAAGGCAACTGGTATTACAACCGCCAGACCGGCGAAGCCGAACGGGCCTCCACCCAATACGAATATCCGCAAGGCAGCGCCTGCTTCATCCAGTCGGTCGAAGACAACATGGAAGACATCATGCGCCTGGCCTACAGCGAGGCGATGCTGTTCAAATACGGCTCAGGCACCGGAACCGATCTTTCACCGATTCGCTCCAGCAAAGAAAAACTGAGCGGCGGCGGCCGGCCCAGCGGTCCGCTGTCGTTTTTGAAAGTTTACGATCAGGTGGCGAACGTGGTGAAATCCGGCGGCAAGACACGTCGTGCCGCCAAGATGAACACGCTCCGCGACTGGCACGGCGACATCGAGGAGTTCATCGATTGCAAGCAGAAGGAGGAAAAGAAGGCCTGGGCGCTCATCGAGCAGGGTTATGACGGTTCCTACAATGGCGACGCCTACGGCGGCGTCATGTATCAAAACGAAAACCTTTCGGTCCGAGTGAGTGATGCCTTCATGCAAGCCGCTCTCGCAGGGAAGGAATGGTGGACGCGATCGGTCACGACCGGCGAACCGCTGCAGAAGAAAGACGCCAGCAAACTGCTGGATAAAATCGCCGAAGGGACGTGGATTTGCGGCGATCCCGGCCTGCAATACGACGGCGCGATTGAGAAATGGCACACCTGCAAAGGCACCGAGCCGATTCATTCCACAAACCCGTGCAGCGAATACGTCTTCCTCAACAACACGGCCTGTAATCTGGCGTCGTTGAACCTGATGAGATTCAAGCGCGATGACGGCACGTTTGATGTCGAGCGATTCAAGGCTGCGGTGCGCATTTTCGTCACCGCGCAGGAAATCATCGTGGATAACGCCAGCTACCCGACCAAGTGGATCGCGGAGAACTCGCATATCTTCCGCACGCTCGGCCTTGGCTACGCGAACCTCGGTTCGCTCATCATGAGCTACGGTTTGCCCTACGACTCCGAGGAAGGGCGCGCGCTGGCGGGCGCCATCACCTCCATCCTGACCGGTCACGCTTACGAGCAATCGGCGGAAATCGCCGGGATCATGGGCGCGTTCAAGGGCTATCGAGAGGCCCGCTGCGCCCACGTGGATCAACCGCTCAAAAAAGACAACGCCGAATCCATGCTCGGCGTCATCCAACTCCATCGCAAAGCCGTGGAGAAGATCCAGCCGAGCAAGGAATTCAATGACCTCAAGGAGGAGGCCCGCCAGTGCTGGGACCGCGCCCTGGCGCTTGGGAGCAGCCAGGGCTACCGCAACGCGCAGGTCACCGTGCTCGCGCCGACCGGCACCATCGCGTTCCTGATGGATTGCGATACCACCGGAATCGAGCCGGACATTGCGCTGGTGAAATACAAACTGCTCGCCGGCGGCGGCATGTTGAAAATTGTCAACCGCACCGTTCCGGAAGCCCTGCGTTGCCTGGGCTATCGCGCCAAGGAAATTGAGAACATCGTTGCGCACATCGAGAAATTCGACACCATCGAAGACGTTGAGGAACGAGGATTGACCCTCGGGAGCGGCCTCAAGCCGGAGCATCTGCCGGTCTTCGACTGCGCCTTCAAAGCGTATCGCGGCAAGCGCAGCATCCATTACATGGCGCACCTGAAAATGATGGCCGCCGCACAGCCGTTCATCAGCGGCGCCATTTCCAAGACCGTCAACCTGCCGAACGAGGCGACGGTCGAAGACATCCGCAACGCTTACGTGGACGCCTGGAAGATGGGACTCAAGTGCGTGGCCATTTACCGCGACGGCTCGAAACGCTCGCAACCGCTGAATACCCGGAAGACCCGCGAAGCAGGCGCCAAAGCCGAGGCCAGCGGCGAACTCGACAAACTGGCGGCCCGCATCAGGGAACTCGAAGCAACCAGCGCCGGGTTGCGCGCTCAAGCCGTTCAGCCGTTGCGCCGGCGTCTGCCCGAAACCCGCACCGCCATCACGCATAAGTTCGACATCGCCGGCCACGAGGGCTATCTCACCGTCGGCTTGTTCGACAACGGCCAGCCCGGCGAGTTATTCATCACCATGGCGAAGGAAGGCTCCACGATCGGCGGTTTGA
>QHPW01000340.1:5378-5968 GCA_003219675.1 Verrucomicrobiota bacterium | reverse complement strand
TGCAATACGGCGTGCCGCTCGAAGCGCTGGTGAAGAAATTCGCGCACCAGCGATTTGAGCCTTCCGGTTTCACGAAGAACCCGGAGATTCGCAATGCTTCCTCCATCATCGACTACGTCTTCCGCTGGATGGCGCTGCAGTTTATCCCCGATTATCGGCAGGCCAATGGCGTGAAGCAACCGGACCTGCCCATTCCCGGTCTGCTTGAGGAAATGAAAAAAAAAATAAACCGGCCGGTTCCGGAGCTGCCCCTGTCCGAGGACGAGACGACGATTAACCTGCGGCCAGACACGGCCATTACCGCCCCGGGTCATGCCAACGGCCATGGGACAACGCATCGCACGATTACGAGTCTGAGCGACGCGGTGGCGCATTTTCAGCTGGACGCCCCAACCTGTCCAAACTGCGGCCACGTCGCCGTGCGCAACGGTGCTTGTTATAAATGTCTGAACTGCGGCGAAAGCCTGGGTTGCTCTTAGTGGTCTATTTCATAAATACGCACACGTTGGTTGCGCCCGATTTGGCCCGTGGCGAGGCGCGAGGGAGACAGTGTATCCGCAGCGATACTCGACCGACCGAGCAAATAGACC
>QHPW01000340.1:1899-5240 GCA_003219675.1 Verrucomicrobiota bacterium | reverse complement strand
ATCGCTGCGGATACACTCCCTCCCTCGCGCCTCGCCACGGGCCAAATTGGGCGCAACGAACGTATGCGTATTTATGAAATAGACCACTTAGCTTCCCCGTGTCGGGAGGAACCAGCCGGGGTACCTCTCCCCGCCTGGTGGTCGTAAACCGCGCCCTAATGCGCGGCCCACAAAGGCGCGCCGTCTGATTTTTCGACGGCGCGCTAAAAGTCCAACCGGCTCCACGCTTGTCACTCCCCTCAGCCGTGTCTATGTTCCGCGCATGAACAATCATACGTTTGGGTTCACCAAGGAGGATCCGTGGCGCATTTTTCGCATCATGGCGGAGTTCGTGGATTCATTTGAAACGCTTTCACAAGTCGGGCCCGCGGTCACGATCTTCGGCTCCGCGCGCGTTTCGCACACCGATCCGTATTACAGGATAGCCGTGGAACTGGGGCGTGGACTGGCCAAACATAACCTGGCCGTCATCACCGGCGGCGGTCCCGGCATCATGGAAGCCGCGAACAAAGGCGCCGCGGAGGCCAAAGGCAAATCGGTTGGACTGAACATCGAGCTGCCCTTCGAACAGAAAGCCAATCGTTACGCAAACGTCCCGATTCATTTTCACTACTTCTTTTCACGCAAGGTCTGCTTCGTAAAGTACAGCATCGGCTTTGTGTTCCTGCCGGGCGGTTTCGGCACACTGGATGAGTTTTTTGAGATTATCACGCTGGTGCAGACCCGGCGGATCCATCGTTTTCCCTTGATCCTGTTCGGCAGCAGGTATTGGAAAGGACTGATTCAGTGGATGAAGGCCACCCTGGGAAAAAGCGAATTCATAAATCCCGACGACCTCGGACTGGTGACGCTCAGCGACAACGTGCAGGACGCGATCGATTTGATTGTGGATTACCAGCGCCGCGTGAGCGCACCGGAAACTCAACCCAGGGCGCTGGCCTGAATCCGCTTATCGGCTACGGCCGGCCGCCTCTTGTTTTCCGATGTATCAAGTCACCCGCCTTACCAATGGCTTGACGGTCGCCACCAAGGAAATGCCGCACATGGCCAGTGTCAGCCTCGGCCTCTGGGTCGGCGTGGGAGGCCGCTACGAGCCTGATGCATTGAACGGCGTTTCCCATTTCATCGAACACCTGTTGTTCAAAGGAACGAAAAAGCGCTCCGCAAAGGAAATCTCCCAGGCTGTGGAAGGCATCGGCGGTTATTTGAACGCGTTCACGGGCGAGGAAAGCACCTGCGTCTATTCCAAAGCGCGCCACGATCGGTTCGATGAACTGCTCGAGGTGCTGACCGACATGTTCCTGAACTCGAAGTTCGACCCGGCCGAAATCGAGAAGGAGCGCGGCGTCATCAAGGAGGAACTGGCGATGTACCTCGACCAGCCGCAGCATCATGTCCAGGAACTGCTCACGGAAACGCTCTGGCCGGACCAGCCGTTGGGCCGGCCATTGACCGGCACGGAAAAGACCCTCGATGCCATGGCTCGCGCCGATCTGTTGAACTTTCTGCGGACCCATTACGTGACCGGCGCGACGTTGATCGCCGCGGCGGGCAATCTCTCTCACAAGCGCGTCGCCAAAGTCGTCGCGCGAGTGGCTCCGCGGTTTCCGACAGGGAAACGACCGCGTTTCGTCGCCGCGGACAACGCTCAGACCCGTCCGCGCTGTCGTCTCTTTACCCGGAAAACACAACAAACCCAGCTCGCGCTCGGGATCCGAACCTGTTCGCGCCACGACGAACGCCGTTTCGCGTTGCGGTTGCTCAACACCATCCTCGGGGAGAACATGAGTTCACGGCTTTTTCAGGTGGTGCGGGAGGACCGCGGCCTGGCTTACAACATCTATAGTTCGCTCGCCTTTTTTGACGACACTGGAGACCTCGTGATTTCGGCCGGGCTCGACACCGATAACCTGCCCAGGACGCTAAAGCTGATCCTGGGCGAACTGCGGCGTTTGAGGAACGCGCCGCCAACCGCCTCGGAATTGCGCCGCGCGCGCGATTATGTCGTCGGCCAGATTGATCTGAGCCTGGAAAACACCGAAAGCCAGATGATGTGGCTGGGCGAACAACTCATCAACTATGGCAAGATCATTCCGGCGCCTGAAATCAAACGGCGTCTGGCCCACGTCACTGCGCGCGAAATTCGCGATGTCGCGCGTGATTTTGTCCGGCCCGAGCGGCTGAATCTGGCGCTGGTTAGCCCGTTGAAATCCGAAAACAATCTCGCAAGGTTGTTAAGATTTTGAGCGAACGTGCGGAGCAATGCCGCCGCCCGCGTTCCCGTCATGCGTCCGTTGATTCACGAAACTGCCCCCTCCTGCGCTCCGGAGTCGCTGGTGGAGCAACTCCGCCGCGAGCCCGGCGTGGTGCTTTTACAGAGCGCCGGGGTCGATTCGCCGCAGTCGCGTTATTCGTTTGTCGCAGCGCGGCCGTTTCTCACGCTCCGTTCGTCCGGCTCGCAGTGCGAGTTGCGTGCTCCTCCCGCCGGGCGGGACGGCCAGGTTCAATTCGGCAATCCCTGGCATCTGCTCGACGGCCTGATGTCGCGCTACGAATTGCTGGACGAGGTGGATTTGCCATTTCCGCTCGGCGGCTGTTTCGGTTACTGGGGTTACGACTTGAAGAATTTCGTTGAGCCGAAGCTGCCACGCCGCACGGCCAGCGACCTCGAATTGCCCGACAGCAGCGTCGGCTTTTACGACAGCCTGGTCGTCTTCGACCGGCGAGCGGGCAAAACGTGGATTGTATCGACTGGACTCGATGTGGACGGTACGCGGAGTGAGGAGAGAGCAGAAGGCCAATTGGAGTTCTGGCGCCACAAATTGGATTCCATCCCCGACAGCGGCGAACCCCCGCTGGTCTGGAACGCCTTCGAAGAGAGTGGAGTCCGCGGCCTGTCGCCCCCCACGCCCGGACTGGAGACCAGGGGCCCGGCGCACGGCGCGACTGCCGGGTCAAGGGTCACTTCAAACTTCTCCCGCGAGGCTTTCATCGCCGCGGTCGAGCGGGCCCAACGCTACATCCGCCGGGGCGACATTTATCAGGTCAACCTTTCGCAACGTCTTGCGGCGCCCTGCCCGTGGACCGGCTGGGGACTCTTCCGGCGCCTCGCTGCGGTCTCACCTGCGCCGTTTGCCGCGTACCTCGACTGCGGCGAATTTCAGATTGCGTCGTCGTCGCCGGAACTTTTCCTGCGCTTGACCGGACCGCGGATTCAAACGCGCCCGATCAAAGGCACGCGTCCGCGTTCCACCGAGCCGAGCCGAGACGCCCGGCTCGCTTACGAACTGCGGACCAGCGCCAAGGAGATGGCGGAACTGGTGATGATCACCGACCTGTTG
>QHPW01000340.1:0-1679 GCA_003219675.1 Verrucomicrobiota bacterium | reverse complement strand
GCATTCTCATTCGCGCGGCGATTCGCAAAGGGCGCACGGCCTATTTTCACGCCGGCGCGGGCATCGTGGCGGATTCGGTACCGGCGGCTGAGTACGACGAGACGCTGGCGAAGGCGCTGGGTTTTTTTGCAACCTTGAATTTGCATCCGCAATCTGAATATGCTTCCCTAACGACATAGGTCGGGACGCTTTCCGTTGTCCCATCGTCTGGGCCGGGGCAGCATCCGGCCCGCCCGCGCTATGACTGTATTGATCAACGGCCAGTTCGTTCCAGAAGAGCAGGCGGTCGTCCCGGTGACCGACCGCAGCTTCCTCTATGGGGACGGGGTATTTGAAACCATTCCGGTTTACAACGGCAAACCATTCCGTTGGGCGCAGCATCTGGAGCGGCTGACGCGCGGCGCGGATTTCCTCAAAATCCGGCTGACGTTTGCCCCCAAGGAACTGCGGGGACTGGCCGGCGGGTTGATCGAACGGAATCAGATGCCCAACGCCAGCTTGCGCCTGACGCTCTCACGCGGCCGGGGCGAGCGCGGTTACTCGCCCAGGGACGCTGATTCGCCATTTACAGTGATGGCGCTGTATCCGCGCGAGCCGGTTGACCCGCAGAATCCGCCGCTCTGGCGGTTGAAAACCTCGTCCTACAAACTGCCGGCCAGTGATCCGTTATCGTCGTTCAAGACGAACAACAAACTAATGCAGGTGCTCGCGCGGGCCGAAGCGGAAATCGAGGACGTGGACGACGCGTTGATGCTGAACACCAATGGCGAAGTGGCCGAAACCACCAGCGCCAATATCTTCTGGATTTACCGCGATACGGTCTATACGACGCCGACCGGACGCGGCGCGTTGCCCGGCATCACCCGCGCCGTGGTTCTGGAATTGTGCCAGGCACTCAACCTGCCCACCAACAAACGCGTGATCAAACCGGAATCGCTGCGCAACTCCGAAGGCATCTTTCTAAGTCTGAGTTCGCTGGGCATCGTTCCCGTCGGCGCCCTCGACGGTGAATCCGTGTCGAGCTCGCCGATCGTGGACAAGATTCTCACCACCTACCACGAAGTCGTCCAGCGCGAGACCGGCTCGTGATCCCGCAGGGTTCGTGCCGATCAGCCCCGATGATGGATCGGTCAGGGATATTCGACTCTTTGAGTTGCTCACCAGATTTGCCTCCCGATAATAGTCAATCATAAGAACCTTATGAGATTACTCTGCGCCCATCGCGTCTCGACGGTTTTATTTTTCACCGCGGAGGCGCGATGACCGCCGAGAGGATTTGCGGTCGGAGTGGTGGCTACCGGGCATTTGCTTCCGCCGTCGCCAGCCGTTCAAATCGTCCGACGGGGCCGCTAGCCGCCCATGCCAGCCCGCGCAGTGCGATCAGGCGAAACACCGGGTCCTGGTGCGTCCAGGTGTAATGCCCGGGAATGCTCGCAAAGACACGGCCTTTGCCTTTCTGAAACGTCCAGATCATCGGCCGATCTTCACCCTCGACACGGGCTGTCGCGAGCACTTCGACTTTGCTTGCGTCGCCAATCATCGGCCAATACGGCTCATCGAGGAAATGAATCCGGCGCGGCAAACCGAGGGTGATGGCGTGGTTTGTCGGCGAGACGATGTTCAAATCGAACGGCGTGTGCAGGTATTTCGTGCGTTGCGGTTGCGCAGCCAGACCGATG
>QHPW01000339.1:1306-2757 GCA_003219675.1 Verrucomicrobiota bacterium | reverse complement strand
GGAGTCGCTCAACAGCCAGAGGCGGCCGTCGTAGCCGACCGCGACGAGTTTGCCGTCGGCGCGATAACGGACGTTGTTGACGTTGTTCAGTTCCACGGGCAGTTCGCGCGCGCTGAAGCCCGGCACGAACACCTGCACCGGCGGCGGATTGGAAACCGTCACCAGTGGCACCGCGCCTTCACGCACCGGCCCACCGCCAAGCCCGTGCAACAGCGCGCCGTATTTGGCATCAAGGTAACGCTCGACCGCCTGACGTTCGGCGTCGGGCAAGGCACGATCAAACGCCAGAACTTCGGTGAGCTCTCCGCCGAGAAAACCCTGCACATGCGGACGGTCGGGCGTGTTCGAATAACGCCTTGCGCCCAGAGCGAAGTCGTCGAAACGAAGGACCGAGTCTCCGTCGCGGTCGCGTGCGCCCTGCGGTTGGCCGTCGAGGAACAGTCTCACGCCGCGCGACCCGCGACCCGCAACGAGCGTGAAGACATGCCAGCGACCGAGCGGTTGCGGCGTCGTGAGCAGGTTGAACTCGCCGTTGAACCCGGCGCCCTCGGCGTTCACGCGCGCCAGCGTGGTGGCCGGCGCTGCGCCGAAGTCGAGATTGAGTCCGGAGGTGTAGTCATTCCGGCCTGCGGCATTGAACGACGCCAGCGCCCGGAAGCCGCCGTTGGTACGAGGAGCGGCGACGACCACAAGCGTCGCTTCTGCCAACGGGCTGCTTTGTCCATTGAAGCCGAGGAAATCATTGATGCCGTCAAAGGAGAGCATCGCGCCGTTGAACTCCTGCCGGAACCGTGGCCGCGCGTTAAGAACCGGCTGGGTGAGATGGCGGTGCTGCCCCGAGCCATCGAGCAGGACATCGGGCGCGTCATTCCACGATTGCAGCGGCGCGAGGCCCGCGGTGCCGCGCGCGGCGTTCTGCCGCGAGACATCGAACCAGAGCACGAGACCGTTGGTAAGGGGCAGATGCGGGTCGGTCCACGGCTCGGCGGCAAAAGCGATGCTTCCAAAGGAGAACAACAAGCTGCCGAGCAGAATGCGCTGGCTGGAACGGTGGAGCACGCCATGAAGCTACCGGCATGGGGCCGGAGGCTGCAAGTCTGTTGCGCAATGAGTTCCGTCGCGGCTGCGAATCGGGACCATGAACGGTGGGGCGAGACTCCGTCGAGCCCTGATCCCCAACGGATAGAAATCAGGGCTCGACGGAGTCTCGCCCCACCGGGCTTATTGGAAAACTCGTCCCAGCAAAGTATCCCGCGTTCAGCTTGGCGCGGGGGCTGACTTTGTAGCAGACACAGACGCTGACGGGATTGGCCTGAATGCCGGTGAAATTGCGGCGAGCTCATTGCTCTTCGCGCGGCAGTATGCGATCGAGCCCTGGATAGTTCAGCAACACCTGTTTGCGCCAGGTCTTCTGAAATTCCGGGTCAATATTTCGGAGGCATCTTGCCAAT
>QHPW01000339.1:0-1274 GCA_003219675.1 Verrucomicrobiota bacterium | reverse complement strand
GTTCGGATTGTCGCTATCCACAAGCAAGACCCGCGCGTCCAATACGAGATTTGCCAGGGGCAGCGCCGGCCCCTCAGGTCGTGCCACCTCCGGCGAAGTGTCGGTTTGGCGAACCTTCTCGATGGCGGCTTCGATCGCCTCACGCTGGCTATCGGTTGCTTGCGCCATTGCCTGTTCGAGCTGCTCGAGCAAGACCTCCTTGGCTTTCTCCGGTTCAGGATTTTCGGCAAGGCTCGAGACCAGGCCTTGCAGCAGTGCCGGTCCTTTGTCTGGATCCGCCAGCGTGCTCGCCACTTCGACTGGACCAAGCTCGGTGACTCCGATGGTCCGGGTCATTTCCTGAAAGCGAAAAGCCTCCGCCTGCTTCAGCTTCGCATCAATGTCAGGGTATTGGCTCCGCAAGTCCGGTTGCAGGCGACAGGCGGCTTCCAAAGCGCTTTCCGCATAGCCTGCGCCGCCGTCATCTTTCCTTGCCTCGGCATAGGCGAGCAAATCGGGAACGGTGCCGGCGGCTTGCTCGCCCAGCTTGCCAAGGCCTTGAGCGGCGCGGTAGTTGTGCACGGTTTTCTGCGCTTTCAGCTCCGCCAACAATGTGTCTTTCACTGCGGACGGCTTTTCTCCCGGCCAGGACGCGAGGGCGAACGCGGCGAGGAAACGTTCACGGGGCTGCCCGTCCTTCAGCAGTGATTTCATCGCGGCGACAAACGTCGCGGCATCGTCGGGTTGGTTTGCAAAGTGGCCGCCGAGCATGTCCACGATGGTGAAGCGAAACCCTCTCGACTGCTTCTCCGGCGTGAAAAGGGATGCCAAAAGGTCTTCGACGGATTCGGCGTTAAGGGACACCAGCTTCGGTGTGCCGCCGGGATAAAAGGTCTGGGGCAAATAGGTTGAAACGGCGATCATCCGGAGCATGTCCGGTTCGTCCGGAGACTTGAGGATTTGGCTCAGCGCAGGTCGGGCGAGTGCGAAAGCCTGCTGGGTCCGTTCGTCGGCTCCCGGAGTCGCGCGCAGCGAGTTAAGCACATACTGCACACCGGAAATCGCCCAGGCGCGGGTTTCATAATCCTGCACGCCGAGCGCTTCGACGAGAATCGGCATCGCTTCGTGGATTTGGTCGCCGAACTTCTGCAAGGCACGGAGCAGCTTCCCCGGGGGATACCTGCCGCCGTGTGGGGGCATCACGAGTAAAGCACGCAACTCCCGAATGGCATCCTCAAGTTCGGCGGCATTGGGAGTCCGGTTCAATTCAGCGGGGAAATTGTTCCCGGCACCTC
>QHPW01000338.1 GCA_003219675.1 Verrucomicrobiota bacterium | reverse complement strand
CACCTCCCGCCACGCGGCGCCCATGCAGACGCGGCTGGCGCCATTCTCTCTTGCCTGTCGCGCGATCCCGACCGCGGTTTCCTTGTCCATCAACGACTGCGGTTCAACTCCGGTGTCATAATGGGCGGACTGCGCGCAATACGCGCAGTCTTCGGGACAGGCGCCGGTCTTGATGGAAATCAGTTTGCACACCTGGACTTCGTCGCCCTGGTGATACCGGCGATGCACGCTCGCGGCCTGAAACACCAGATCGAGCAGCGGCAGGTCATGGACCGCGCGAATTTCCTCGGGCCGCCAGTCATATCGAATATCTTGAGGCATCGGTTGTCTCCAGGTTCAAAGTTGACTCCGCTGATCCGGGTTGAAAGCCGGCCGCTGCTGACGTCAACCACGTTGGCTTCGATGGTTGACACCATAACCAACCGAAGGGTTAGTGCAAGCTTTTGGAGGCGTGGCGCCGTTTCCTTTTTCGGCGGAATGGGGGCAAAAATCGGTGGGGCGAAACTCCGTCGAGCCCTGATTGCTGTCGTTGGGAGATCAGGGCTCGACGGAGTCTCGCCCCACCGGGTTCAGGGAGAGCGAACACCTCCCAAAATAGGGAGTTGCGGCCATGAACCGGGGCGCCGGCTGCAGAGTGGAACAGGCTTCCAGCCTGTCAGTCCCGAACAGGCAGGATGCCTGTGCCACTTTCTGAGGTTCATGGAGAGCCGCGATTGTGTTGTGAGAGATTTTGCGGGACCCCACCAGCATCACCTTGGCAAGAGCGCGAGTTGAGGCCCGGCGCCATCCGAAAGTGGATTGACGGCAAAACCCTGCCGCTCCAGTCGGTCCAGCCATTCCTGAATCAACTCGAGAACTCTTTTGTTATCGAGATGTTCGTGCGTGTCCGGATACCTTTGGAGGTTGGAACGCGCCAGCTTGAACAAAGCGGCCGCGGGCCGAAGGCGGCTTTTTTTCAAATGAACAAACGCGCCTGCCAATTGAATCAATCCCTTGTAAAACGGACCGCTGGGGCCATGGCGCTCCGCCAGCCAGAGCTCCTCCAGAACATCGTGCGCTTCGTAAAACAGACCCCGATTGAAGCATTCAAAGTAGCCGTGGTAGTGCGCGTCCAGGTCGCGCCCGCGGCAGCCTTCGATCAGCGCCGCAATTTTCCCGCTCTTTCGGCTCATCCAGCCCAGCTTAAAGCCCGAACCACGAGACGTGAAGCGCGAACTGGCTTCCTCCCGTTTTGCCGGTCATTCCCCATGCGTCACGCCGCGCTCCGAGCTTCACGTTGACAACGGATTACCTGTTGGACACTCTCGCTTCATGGCAAAAACTGCTTTAGGCCGCGGTTTGGGCGCGTTGCTGGGCGGTTCGCCGCCGGCAGCAAAGCCGCCGCCTGCGCCCGTCGAATCAGCGCCGGTTCCCTTCGCGGACACGCGCGAGCGCGTGGAAAGCGTGCCCTTGACGCGGATTCGCGCCTGTCCGCTTCAGCCGCGCAAGGATTTCGCCGAAGAAACGCTCCGCGAACTGGCCGACTCGATCCGGGAACAGGGCATCGTCCAGCCGCTCATCGTGCGGTCGCGGGGCGACGATTACGAACTGATCGCCGGCGAACGCCGCTGGCGCGCGGCACAGATGCTCGGCCTGGGCGAAGTGCCGGTCATCGTGCGTGAGGCGGACGATCGGTCGGTTCTGGAACTGGCGTTGATCGAAAATCTTCAACGCGAAAACCTGAACCCAATCGAGGAGGCGCAAGGTTATTCGCAGTTGGTTGAACAATTCCAGCTCAGGCAGGAGGAGGTCGCGGCCAAAGTCGGCAAGAGCCGCGTCGCGGTGGCCAACGCATTGCGCCTGCTCAGACTGGCGCCCGGGATTCAGACCTGCGTTCGCGACGGGCGCCTGACTGTCGGCCACGCCAAAGCCATTCTCGGCTTGAGCCGCGCGGAAGAACAGGCGCTGGCCGCGGAAAGAGTCATCAAACAATCGCTCAATGTTCGCCAGACGGAGGACCTGGTTGGACTTTGGCAGAAGCGCGGCGCCGCGGCGACCGTCGCCAAATCCGGTTCGCTTCCCTTGACCCGGGATTCGCACGTGGCCGATCTCGAACGCCGCCTGCAGGAGCGGTTTGGCACCAAGGTCGATCTGCGCTATCGCCAGGGCAAAGGCGCGCTGCAAATCCACTATTATTCCGACGACGACCTCGAACGAGTGCTGCAGATCATGGGCGTTGAATTGGATTGAACCAGGCTTTGTGCTTCACCGTTGGCGACCGGTTTTGATTTCCCATGACCACCACCGTTGAACTTCGCGAATTGTGTGCGCAACGACTGCTGGCCGCGGCCGATCGCGCCGGCCAATGCACGGCGTTTGTCGGCCTGGACGGGTTCGTGGATGAAATCCTGCATGCCGTGGACAAACGGATCGACGCGCAGAGCTATGAACGCGTCCCCACCATCGCGCGTCTGGCTGAACGGATTGGGGAAGCTGCCGGAAAGAGCACCAACATCGAGCTGGTGAACCAGCTTACCAAACTGGGCGGCAACGGCCCCATCATGGCGAATGCCCTGGCCGGTTTTGGATTGAAGGTCGCTTATCTCGGAAACCTTGGCTATCCGCATCTCCATCCGGTTTTCGATGAGTTTGCCAGACGGGCGGAGGTGTGTTCCATCGCCGAACCGGGCCACACCGACGCGCTGGAGTTTGAAGATGGCAAAATCATGCTGGGCAAACATTCTTCGCTCAAGGACGTCAACTGGGCCAACATTCAGGCGCGGTTCGGACGCGACAAATTCGCCTCCAGGTTTCAAAGCTCCGACCTCATCGCGTTCGTCAACTGGACCATGATCCCCCACATGAGCGACCTCTGGGAGGCATTGCAGCGCGAGTTATGTCCGAATCTGAACGGGCCGCGCCGCAAAATGTTTTTTGATCTGGCGGATCCGGAAAAACGCACCGCCCAGGACATCTCCCGCGCTTTGAAGCTGATCCTGCAATTCGAGAAGCATTTTGACGTCATTCTCGGCCTGAACGAAAAGGAGGCCAACGAAATCGGCGAAGCGTTGGGACTGAGCCGCAAGGCGCACAACGCCGAAGCCTTGTCCTCGTTGGCGCGAGAGCTGGGCGCGAAGCTGCCCGTCAGCACCCTGGTCATTCATCCGGTCTCCTACGCGCTGGCGCTCAGCGGCGACGCCGTGGACGTGGTCAAAGGTCCTTACATTTCCAGACCGAAGATCACCACCGGCGCCGGCGACCATTTTAACGCCGGTTTTTGCCTCGGCAAACTGCTTGGGTTTGACAACACGACGAGCCTGCTGACCGGCGTCACCACGAGCGGTTATTACGTTCGCGCCGCCTCCAGCCCGTCCCTGTCCCAGCTGGCCGGGTTTTTGCGCAAATGGCCCGGCAAATGAGTTGCGGAAATGATTCTGCCCGTTGTCAAATACGGCCATCCGATCCTGCGGCAGAAGGGCGCGCGGGTCGAAAAAATCACGCCCGCGATCAAAAAATTGATCGAGGACATGCTGGAAACCATGCATGCCGCGGCGGGGGTGGGCCTGGCGGCGCAGCAGGTCGGCCACGCTCTGCAACTCACGGTGATCGACGTGCGCGAAGCCAGGGACC
>QHPW01000336.1 GCA_003219675.1 Verrucomicrobiota bacterium | reverse complement strand
CGCCCAAAGTGGCGACGCTGGAAGCCGCTCTGGAGTACGGTGTCGGTCTGAGGCGCGGGCGAACCTTTGCTGACTTGTGGGATTTGCAGAAGTTTGCCGATTGTCCGGCTTGCTTTGAACAGCGTCGAGCGCGGCTTCTGGAGATGAACCTGGGGCAGGCCGTCCCGGCGCGGGTTGTTTGCGGTCGTTGTCGAGAGGGTTTGCCTGGAAACGGGACGTCTGCGCTCCATTGAATGAACGCCGATTTTGACATCGCCGTTGTCGGTTCCGGCTTTGGCGGGTCGCTGATGGCGATGATCGCCCGGCGGCTTGGACGCTCCGTCATTTTGCTGGAGCGCGGCAGGCATCCGCGATTTGTCATTGGCGAATCTTCGACACCGCTCGCGAATCTGTTGCTGGGGGAGCTGTCGCGAGGTTACGATTTGCCGCGGCTGTTGCCACTGGCCCAGTGGGGGACCTGGCAAAAGACGCACCCGCAGATCGCCTGCGGCCTGAAGCGCGGTTTCACCTTTTATCATCACCCGTTCGGTCGGCCGTTTGCAGCGAATCCCGAGCGTCGTGATCAACTGCTGGTGGCCGCCAGTCCGCGCGATGAAATCGCCGACACGCACTGGTATCGCGCGGACTTCGATGAATTCCTCGTTGACGAGGCGCAAGGCCTCGGCGTCGAATATGTCGATCAGGCAAAGCTACGAGCCGTTGCCATTGGGAGTGAATGCGTTCAGATCGAAGGCGAGCGCGAGGGACGAGGGTTTGCCATTCGCGCGCGATTCGCCGTGGATGCCAGCGGGCCGCGCGGCTTTTTGCATCACACCCTGCGTTTGCCGGAGGTTTCATTCGAGGCTTTTCCGGGGACGCAGGCGCTTTACGGGCATTTTACCGGCGTAAAACGATGGGAGGGCTTGATTGACGTTTCACAGAAACGACCTGCAGAGAAGCCGCCGTATCCGGTGGACGATGCGGCGGTGCACCATGTTTTCGATGGCGGCTGGGTTTGGGTGTTGCGGTTCAACAACGGCATTACCAGCGCCGGTGTCGCGGCGATTGACCGGGTGGCGAATGAACTTCGTTTTGCCGACGGCGCGTCCGCGTGGAACCGGCTTCTGAAACGACTGCCCACGTTGGAGGAACAATTTGCCGACGCCTCCCTTGAGTTTCCCATGACCCACACCGCGCGCCTTCCCTTTCGCAGCGGAGCGGTCGTCGGCCCGCGCTGGGACCTGTTGCCGTCGGCCGCAGGGTTCGTTGATCCACTGCTCTCGACCGGATTTACTTTGACGCTGCTGGGTTTGACACGACTGGCCCGGATTTTGGAGCCCGACTGGAATTCATCTTTCATGGAAGAACGCTTGAGCCATTACGCGCAAGGCACGCTTCAGGAGCTTGACGCCGCGGCCCGGCTCGTGGCCGCGCTCTACGCCAGCATGAACGACTTTCCGGTCTTCTCGGCCCTGTCGTTGCTTTACTTTGCAGCGGCGAGTTTTTCCGAGAGTGCGCGCCGGTTGAACCGGCCGGAGTTGGCGGGCGGATTCCTCTTGCACGATGATCCGCGTTTCGGTGCGCGCCTGCGCTCCTGTTGTGAACGCGCAATGCGAGCGCGCGAAAACGGCGGTCTGACGCCCGCCGCCAGGGCCGAATTGATCGACGACATCTTTTGCGCGATCGAACCGGTTGATGTGGCCGGCTTGAGCGACCGCAGCCGCCGAAACTGGTATCCCGTGGATGTCCGCGACCTGTTGAACGCGGCTGGCAAGCTCGAAGTGACAGAGTCGGACGTCACGCAATGGGCCGTCCGCGGCGGGTTCTTCGCGTCGCAGGATTTCAGCGGCGTGGCGCCGTGTTCGGGAACGTCCCGATCTGGTTGTAGGACACGGCCGGATTGCCGGTAATGTCCCGATTGGGTGACGGCGGTTGTTGCTGCACCGCCGTGCGCCCGCGGCGGCGGCGCGCCCACCCAATGAGTTCACCACGCCGTCCTCAGTTGCCTTGCGGGGCCGGAGCACATGCGATAGTCTTCGAGCATGAGATTCAGATTGGCCGTGGTGTCTCTGTTGGCCCTTTTTGGGGCGGGCGAATTCGACTTGCGCGGCAATGAAACCGCCGCTGCGGGCCAAAAGAAGGTTTACGTCCTGCCCATCCGTGACGACATCATGCCCCCAATCGTTTACCTGGTGCGCCGCGGGGTGAAGGAGGCCATGGAGGCGAAAGCGGGTTTGCTCGTGCTCGACATGGAAACGAACGGCGGCCGAGTCGATACCACCCGTGAAATCATCGGCATTCTCAACCAGTTCAAGGGCGACACTGCGACCTATGTGAACAAGGACGCGTTTTCGGCAGGCGCTTTCATTTCCGTGGCCACGAAGAGGATTTACATGGCGCCGGAAAGTGTCATCGGCGCGGCAGCTCCTGTGATTCTTTCCCCGGGTGGCGATGGTATTCAAGCTGTGCCCGACACTTACGAAAAGAAAATGACCTCGGCAGTCAAGGCGATGGTGCGGACAAGCGCAGAGAAGAACGGTTACAACATCGCTGTCGTCGAAGCGATGATCGACAAGACAAAGGGGCTCATTCTGACCAACGTCATGAACGGTGTGACCAACGCAGTCGTGATTGCCAAGGAAGGAGAGATTCTCACGCTGACCAACACCGAGGCGGAGCGTCCCTATGGCGATCCGCCGAGGCCACTGCTTTCGTCGGGCACAGTTGCGAGCATCGATCAAGTCCTGGAGAAGCTCGGTTACACCGGCGCGGCGCGGGTGGACATCAAACCGACCGGCGTGGAGCGATTGGCGATGTGGATCAACATGATCAGTCCGTTGCTGTTGATCATCGGGATCGCCGGGATTTACATCGAGTTCAAGACGCCGGGGTTTGGTTTGCCAGGGATTATCGGCATCGTGGCGTTCGCGCTTTACTTTTTCGGCGGTTACATCGCCGGTCTGTCCGGACTGGAATGGATTGCCGTGTTTCTGTTGGGGCTGGCACTGGTCGCGCTTGAGTTGTTTGTGTTTCCCGGGACCGTGGCTCTGGGGCTGGGGGGAGCGGTGTTGATGCTGGTGGCGCTGGTGATGGCGATGGTGGATGTGTATCCCGGAATGCCGGCGATTCCGAGTTTCGAAAGACTCGAACTGCCGCTGCGCGATCTTTTCATTGCGTTCGCCGGCGGGGCGGGGGCGGTTTTTGTTTTGAGCCGCTGGCTGCCGAAGACTTCGATTTACGGGAAACTGGTTTCGCAGACCGCCAGCGGAGTGAGCACGGTGGCGGACCTGGAGCAGAAGCAACAGTTGCGCATCGGCCAGACGGGGGTGGCTGTTTCCCCGTTGCGGCCCGGCGGCAAAGCGCAGTTCGGCGAGCAGATTCTCGATGTGATTTCGCAGGGAGAGATGATCGACAAAGGCCGGCGAGTGAAAATCATCGGGCACAGCGGAACCGAAGCCGTGGTGGAAGCTGTGAATTAGCTGCGGCAACGAAGCTCGCCGGCTTCGGGGTCATTCCGGTTTTCCGGCGGCGGGCGGTGACGGACGGGCGGTGCGGTCGTCATGCTGTTTCATGATCTCCGCGAACTTCTTGCGTTGTTCGGGCGTCAGCTCGCCGCGGATTTTTTGCCGCAATTCCCTGAGTTCCTCGTTCATTTTTTGGCCGACATCGTCGCGCAGCGCTTTCATTCGCTCCTGGCTGTCACGGATCATGGCTTCGATGCGCCCGCGCTGCTCATGGGTCAAATCAAGTTCGGCCTGCATCCGGCGTGAAAGCTCGCGCAACTGGGCCTCTCGAGGCAGTCCCGCCGTCTTTTTGACCTGACCGCTCCCGGGATGCGGAAGGCGGGGCTGCCGGAGCTTGACGGTCAGACCGCCGGTCACGACCCCGGCGGCGAATATGACAAGCGCGGCGAGGATGGGTTTCCAGGTGTTCACCAGGTCTCGATCTGACTATCGAACGGCGCGTAGAGAGTGTTCTCCAGATCAGCGGCGAGGGTTTCGCCTGAATTATCGTTGCGCTGCGAAAGGAATGTCCAGACGCCGAGCAGCAGCACGACGGCGACACACGGGGCGACGGCATGCCAGAGCGTCCGGTTCCAGCTCGCGAGCAGGTCCGTCGCCGGTTTCCCGGGGAGGCGCGCGACAACGCGTTTTTCGAAGGCGTAGGGCACGTCTTCGCCGGGGCGATTCGCGCGCGCGGCGGCCAGGAGTTTTCTTTGGAGTTCAGCGAGGTTCATACCAGGACAATCCGGTTAGACGTTCTCCGCGTGGCGCAGGTTACAGATACTTTTCCCGCGCCAGTTTTTTCAGGCATTTGCGCATCTCGGCCCGGGCGCGAAAGGCGCGAATCTTGACCACAGGCACAGACCATCCGGTCAGGGCGGAGATTTCCTTCACCGATCGGTCCTCGATTTCGAGGAGAGTGATCACAAGCCGCGCGGCGGGCGAGAGTTGGGCCAGGATGCGCTCGACCAACTGGCGCGCGGCGGCCGCGTCATCGCCGGCGTCGGATGGATTGGCGGCGAAGCGCTCCAGCCAGTCGGATTCTTCATCCGAAAAATCGGCGAACGACACTTCCCGGTTGCGGCGGTGCGCGCGCAAAAAGTCGTAGCAGGTGCGCACGGCCAGTCGCATGAGCCAGTGCTCGAACGGCGCGTCGCCGCGAAAGCTGCGCAATTTTTGAAACGCCTTGAGGAAGACTTCCTGAACGATGTCCTCGACTTCGCTTTCGCGGCGGGCATAACGGCGCGCGGTGACGAAGACGCGGGGTTGATATTTTTTCACCAGCGGCTCAAAGCTGGCGGTCTCGCCGTTCAACACGGCGGCAATCAGCTCCGCATCGGTGCGTTCCACAGCGGCGGAATCTGGCATAATTGCCCGTGGCGCGAAAGCGGAAAGACCGCTCGCGAACGCAGCGGCTTCCGGTTCAACCCGGCCCACCCTGGACCGAGAGCGCGAGTGGCGGGCGAACCGGACAGTCGGGGTTAATCACGGGTGATTTGTAGCGTCCGCTCGAGTTCTTCGGAAAACTTCCTTATCTCCTCGAGGATTTTGTGGGGCTGCTCCGTCAGACTGTTCAACATGCGATCGATCATGTCCGGCTTGCGGCGCATGAGTTCAAGCGCGGCGACCATCAGAGCGAGATGATTATTGACGTTGTGGCGCAAGTCCGAGAGTTTCCGATGTAATTCAGCCACGTGCTCCGGACTGAGCGGCACAGTTTCGCGGGGCAGACCCATGTCGCCTACCATGGGCTGGTTGGTCCCTGAAATCAAGCTGGTTTAACCATTCTCCGCTTTGCAGATTGACACCCTGACCCGCCAAAACTACGCTACCTTCCCGCTGACTGGGGGGTCGAAGCGGGCAATGGATGTCCGCCGACGCCCAAAGTTCCCGGAGAGGAAGTGAATCTGCGTTGACGGAGATTAGACTCAAAAAGGGCGAATCGGTGGAAAAGGCGCTGAGACGGTTGAAGAAAAAGGTCGACCGCGAAGGCATCCTCAAGGAAGTGCGCAACCACCGGCATTATGAGAAGCCGAGCGAACGGCGCCGCCGCAAGATGAAGCTGGCCCGGTTTTCGGCCATGCTCAGCGCCCGTTATGCTGATTTGTAAGTAATTGAATTCCCGGGGCCGGTGCTGTCAAAGTCTGCAACGCACGCGGCCTGTTTTATGTATTCGCTTTCCACCTGCTGGAATTCACATCGCCACACCGACGGTCGTGCCATGCTTCGGGAGATTCGCGACCTTGGCTTCGAATATGCCGAGTTGAGTCATGGCATCCGGATCAGTCTGCTGCCGGGCATCATCGAGGCTGTGGATGGCGGTGAGATCAGGATTTCCACGTTGCACAACTTTTGTCCGCTGCCCATCGGCGTCAACCAGGCCAATCCGAACCTCTTCAGATTTTCGTCACTGGACAGCCGCGAGCGGGAGAATGCGTGGCGCTACTCGCTCAAGACCCTGGAGATGGCGCAGCGGCTGAAGGTGGGTCTGGTGGTGCTTCACATGGGCTGCATCGACATGAAGGAGTATACCGACAAGCTGATCGAGATGGTCGGCGCCGGCCAGCAGCAAACGCCCAAATACGAAAAACTCTGCGCTGAAGTGATCGAAAAGCGGGAGCAGAAAAAGGAGCGGCACATCCAGCTTGCCAATGAAATGCTGGCGCGGCTGAGCGCGGAAGCCGAAGCGCGCGGGATCAGACTCGGCATCGAAAACCGCGAGGCGCTGGAGGAGATCCCGCTGGAGAGCGACTTCACCTTGTTCTTCAAGGAGTTTAACACCCCGGCCATCTGTTACTGGCACGACACCGGGCACGCCCAGATCAAGGAGAATCTCGGATTCATCCATCACGGCATGCACCTCGGTTCATTGTCGGACCGGCTGGCGGGCTTTCACCTTCACGATGTGCAATTTCCGGGTCGCGACCATTGTCCTCCGGGTGCGGGCATGATTGATTTTGCGTCCCTCCGACCGATGGTGAAAGCGGAACACATCAAAGTTTTCGAATTTGGCCCGGGCGTGGAGGTGGCGGATTTGAAACGAGGTGTGGGGCATTTGAAGAGCCTCTGGGGCGACGAGTGAGCGCGACGCGGAAAATCCGGCGAATGGGCTGGCGCCTTGCAGTCTGCGTGTTTCTGATGTTCTGGATTCTCCACGCCATCTTCCTGAACGAGGGACGGCAGGCCTGGGAGCGGGAGGGCCAATCCTGGAAAGAGCTGTCGCCGGTTCGGCAATGGCAGGCGGCGTGGTCGGCGGGCCCGCCCGAACTCTGGCGCACATTGAGGCTGGTGGACGGGACGGCCATGCTGCTTTCCCTCGTGTTCATGGGGCTGACCCTGGTGTTGGGCGTGATCCGTTGGCGCCTGGTTCTGCGCGTTCTCGGGCTGGATTTGTCGTTGGGACGCGCCGCGGAAATCTCGTTCGTCGCGCATTTTTTCAATTCCTTTCTGCTGGGGGCGACGGGCGGGGATCTGCTGAAGGCCTATTATGCGGCGCGCGAAACGCATCACAAAAAAACGGAAGCGGTGGTGACGGTGGTGGTGGACCGGCTGCTGGGTTTGTTCGCCATGCTGGTGTTCGGGTGTCTGATGATGCTGCCGAACCTGTCCCTGCTCCATGCGCACCCACGGCTGGCGGCGCTGGCGGGTTTCATCCTGTTGATGACCGCCGGCTGCGGTCTGGCAATCGTTCTGTTTTTCTGGGGCGGAGTTTCGCGGTTCTGGCCCCGGTCACGGGCGTGGTTTCGGAAATTGCCGAAGGGCGAACTGTTGGAACAATGCGTGGACGCCTGCCGTGAATTTGGCCGCGCCGGCGCCTTCCTCTGGAAGGCGATGGGAATCTCAATGTTGTTGAACCTGGTCTGCGTGTTGCAATTCCTGGTGCTCGCGAACGGCCTGAAGCTGAATCTATCGCCCCTGGCTTTGTTTGTGATTGTGCCAATGATTATTTGCGTTTCAGCCCTCCCGGTCACGCCGAGCGGCCTGGGGGTTCGCGAAAATCTTTACGTGCTGATGCTGACGGCCCCGGAAATCAACGTCGCTGCGACTCAGGCGTTGTCGCTTTCGCTGCTGGCTTATGCCGGGAGCCTGTTTTGGAGCCTGATTGGCGGGGTGGTTTACGCCAGTCTGAAGGAGCGGCGACACCTGACCGAAGTCACGGAGCCCGACGCCGCCGGCGCGAGTTAGCGCTTCCGCCTTTTCGCGGGCGTGAACCATCCTCCGAGAAGCGGGCAGAGGAAAAGGGCTTGAGAGCAAGCCAGGCGCGGCGTCGAATCGCGCAGGCGAAAGAATTTCAATGCAATCGGCGCAGAGACGGTTATCCTGTCGCCGTCGCTCAATGTTATGGACAGGCTGTTGTTAATTGATGACGAAGCGGACGTGCAATATTCCTTTCGCCGGATTTTTGATTCACCGGAAATCGAGCTGGCCACCGCTTCCAGCGGCGAAGAAGGCTTGAAGCTGCTGGCGAAGTTCAGGCCCGACCTGGTCATCATGGATGTGCGCATGGGAGCCATGAACGGCCTGGAGACGCTGCGCCGCATCCGGCAGGCGGACGCCAAACTTCCGGTGATCATGATGACTGCTTACGGCACGACGCAGACGGCCATCGAGGCGATGAAACTGGGCGCTTACGATTATCTGCTCAAACCTTTCGACGTGCCGAAATTAAAGCAACTGGTTGTCGCCTCGCTCAAAGCCGCGCGCGATATGAAGCAGGTCGTCTCGTATCAGCCGCTGCTTGAATCGGAGGACTACGACCTGGGCATCGTGGGCCGCAGCGACGCGATGCAGAATGTTTTCAAGCTGATCGGCCAACTGGCCGCCTCCGACGCAACCGCCCTGATCACCGGTGAAAGCGGCACGGGAAAAGAACTGGTCGCCAGAGCGATTTACCATCACAGCCGCCGCAGCGAGCTAGGGGGCGTTCACGGGCGCCACCGCCCAACGCATCGGGAAGTTTGAGCAGTGCGACAAGGGCACGATTTTTTTGGACGAAATCGGCGACATGTCGCTGGCGACCCAGACCCGGATACTGCGCGTGCTGCAATCGGGCACGTTTGAAAGGGTGGGCGGGAACCAGCCCATCAAAGTCGATGTCCGCGTCATCGCCGCGACCAACAAGCCGCTGGAGCATGCGGTCTCGGTGAAGCAATTTCGCGAGGATCTGTTTTATCGTTTGAACGTCGTGCGCATCCAGATTCCGCCGTTGCGCGAACGCCGGGAAGACATCCGGCTGCTGGTGAATTACTTTTTGAAGAAGTTCGCCGAGGGCCAGAGTCAGCGGCCCAGGTCCATTTCACCCGAAGTGTTGCGGGCGCTGGAGCAATATCACTGGCCGGGCAACGTCCGCGAACTGGAGAACGTCATCCAGCGAGCCATCGTCGTGGCGAAAGGCGACGCCATTCTCCTGAGTGAATTGCCGCCGCAGATTCCCGGCAATGGCGGCCGGACCGGCCTGCAGAGCGAGCTTTCCAGGTCGGGAAGTGCCGCGAGCACGGGGCCGGTGACGGTTGATGAGGCGGCGGACATGGCCGCCGTGTCGCGGACATTATTTCGCTGGGCGCGGCAGGACAGCCAACTGAAAGTGATTCCCGCGGTGGAGCGGCAGTTGATCATCGAAGCGCTGGCGGAGACGAAAGGAAACCAGGTGCAGGCGGCGAAGCTGTTGGGCATCACGCGCGCGACGCTCCGCAAGCGCGTGGAGAAGTTCAACATCAGGCAGGAACTCTCGATTCAATGACAAAAAAAGCGCCCGTTCATCACGGGCGCTTCGCGCGAATATTTCGGCGAGGGGTCTCTCAGTAAATCGGCTTGGACCAATCGTGGGGCTTGGCGCTGTCCAGCAGGTTGTCAAAGCCGACTTCGTCACTGTCCGACCTGTCCACGGGCGGTTTCCGCCTCAGGAAGTCGCTTTGTGTCGGCGAAAAGTCTTCGTCGGTCACGATGGTGGGAGTGATGAAAAGGATCAGGTTGCGTTTGTCGCGCTTTTTGCCATTGCTCCGGAAGAGGTAACCCAGGCCCGGGATATCGCCCAGGACCGGCACCTTGGTTTGAGACTTGGTCAGGTTGTCGCTGATCAACCCGCCCATGACCAGCGTGTTGCCGCTGGGGATCAACACCTGGGTGTCGATTTTGCGGATGGCATAGATGTTGGCGACGTTTGAAACTTCGGGGACGACTCTCAGCGCGATGCTGTTGTTGGCCGAAATACGCGGAGTGACGGTCAGCATGATGCCGATGTTGGTGTAGGTAATGTCCACCGTCGGGCCGGTCTGTGTGCCGGCGGTGGTGACCTTGAAGATCGGCAGCGCGCGCGTCACGGAAAGCATGGCGGGCGTGTTGTCGGTGGTGACCGCGCGCGGAGTGGCGATGACCTCGGTTTGATTGTCCTTGTTGAACCAGGAAAGCACGCCGCGAACTCCATCCGCGTCCAAAAAGGCGGTCTTGGGATTGAAGCCCCGCATGGTGTCCACCAGGAGTTGGGGTCCGGTAAGGGGGAGGGTTTGGTTGGGGCCGTAGGTGATGGTCTTTATAAACCCGCCGGCGATGTTTGTTGTCACCGTGAGATCCTCCGAGTAACGATGGCCGCCGACGTCAATATTGTTTCCAAAGCCAAAGCTTTGACCGCCAAAAGTTTTCTCCCAGTTGATGCCTTTGGTTGTTTCCGGCGTCTTCTCGGTTTCCAGAATCCTCGCTTCGATCAGCACTTGTTTGGTTGCGGTGTCCAGTTTTTCGATCAAGGGATCGAGTTCGAGGAGTTCTTTTTCCGTCGCAATCATGATGAGCTGGCTGGTGCGACCATCGGGGATGGCCTTGCTGCGCGGCGAGACGGTGGGGGTGACAATGGTGACCAGGTTGGAGGGGCTGGTGTATTTAAGCTGATAAATCTTGGTCACCAACGGATCGAGGGCGAGCGCGTCTTTGATGGTGATTCGGGAAATCCTGGTCTTGGGATCTTTTTCCAACCGGAGGTTGTTATTGTTCAGCACCGCCTCGAGAACGTTCTGCGCGGTGACGTTTTCCAGGCGGATGGAGACGGGCGGCTGGGTCGGTTTGCCATCCGGGCCGAGCGCGGTGACGCGGGGATCAAATACGACATTCAGGTTGGCCTGGCGGGCCAGGGTCTTGATCACGTCAACCAGGGGGGCGTCTTCAAACTGAACCAGCGGCAGGGCCTCACCGGTGGCTTCAGCGGGAGCGGCGGCTTCAGCGGGAGCCGCGCCTGCTTTGGCGGCGTCCGCCGGCTGATTAAAGAGTTTTTGGACTTTGTCGTCCGCAGGTTTGTTTTGGGCCAGGCCGACCAGACAGCCGGCGCTAAGCCCGACGAACAGCAGGGTGACGAGTTTGGTTTTCATTGAGTTGTTAGGTTGACTGACCGACATTTTTATCATTGTTTTTACCGTGTTGTTTACCGCAACGTCCTCCCCTGGTTGCGGGCTACGTCTCCATCCACCTGTTGTGATCTTTTGTTTCATTCGCCCACTGGAAGGAGTTTTTCCTGCAAGAGCAGCTCTTTTGGCGCGGCGACGCCTTCAATGCTGATAACAACTGATTTTTCGCGGATCTCCAGCACCTGAATCTTGATCCTGCCATTGCCTGCTTTCACTTCGCCTTCCTCGCCTTTTTTGAAGGTGGTGGCGTTGATCAGGGCGATTCGTTTGTCCGGAGGGCCGGTAATCCCTTTGAGCATCAGAAGCTGGGAAAAATCCTGCACCGGTTTCTTGCCGGAATCGTCCGGCACTTTCTTTCTAGGCCGGGTGGAGTTCGGGAAAAACGGGTCTTTGCCGATGTCGCCTTCCGAGACGAAAACGGATTTGGGGATCACCACCTCGGGTGCGGGGCGGTTGGTATCAGCCCCCTGAGCCAAAGCCGCTAAACAAAGCCAACCGGCCACAGCCAGCCCGCCCGCTCCGAACCGGCTTGAGCGGCATCGAATGGTGGATGAACGGATCAAAAGCATTGGCGTTATTGGTTGGGCTTGATCAGCGCGACCACGTCCATTTTAAATGTCAGTTTTTCTCTGTCTTCCGCCGCGTGGGCTGAACCATCCGCTCCCGCCGCGGCTTCAGGGGCAGCCGTTAAAGACAGGTTTTGCGCGCGAAAGTAAGGGAACCGATTCTCAAAGTCAGCTAAAAATTTTCCAAAGTCGTGGTAGAACGCCGTGCCGCGAACGGTGAACATGGCGGCCTCATAAGGAAACTGAGCCAGCAGGCCGACCTCGCCTTTTCCCGGTTTGGCGACTTCGATGATCTTGACCTCATGACCGGCGCGTGCCTTTTCGAGCAAAAGCAGGGCCCAGGGATACAGGTCCCCGGAGGCCATGGTGTCTTCAACGGTCTTAAGTTTCCGGGTCGCGGTTTCCATGGCCGCTTCCGCCTGGGCAGCCATGCTGACCATGCGTTTGGCCTTATCCAGCTTATCCTCGGCTTTCTCGAGCCGGGTGCGGCTCAAGACGAGTTGATCTTTGCGGGTGTTGATGACCCCGAACCAAAGGCCGATCACCAGGCCGATGGTCCCGACCGCCATCAGGATCAGCTTGTCGCGTTTCTCTTTGGAAAGCCTTAACATGTCAACGCGTTTTTTCGGTGTACCGGCACTCGAGCGTGAAAGTGACGAATCGTTTGGTCGGGCTGTTCGGGTCGGCCTGTTCCGGGGAAATGATCTTCAGTTCAGTGGTTTGCAGATTCGTTTTAAATTCGGCGTAATCGCTGATCGCTCCCTGCAACTTGAAAACCTGGTCGCCCGGACGTTTGGAGGAGTCCTTGGCGTCAATGGTGAACATCACTCTTTCCCTTGAAGTGGCCGGCTTGCCGCGGGTGACATTGCCAAAGGAATTGGTGGTCGGTTTGGTGCCTTCGGTGATGGCGTAGCTCTGCTCGGTGTTCAGCCGCAACACCTGCAGGTCATCGACTTTTGCGATGACGTATTGCAAGGCGTTGAGCGGCCTGGCCCATAGGAAGCGGTTGGTCGCGAGGGCGTGTAATGCCGCCCACTTCAGCTCGGCGTCCGCGGCCTTGTCGAAGTTCGCCGTGACTTTTTTGTAGTCCGGCTCCAGTTTTTTCCATTCCGATTCGTACCGGTTGATCTCGCTGGTTGCGGCCATCAATTTGATTTGGAGCCGACCGCTCCAGACCACCATCACGCCGACGATCAATCCGGCGACCCACAGGGCGCGTTTGACGGGGTCGCGTCGGCGCAAATCCTCCGCCGCCTGTTGCTCGGCCAGAAGGTTGATGCGGATGGGCATAAAGTTTTACAAGACGGCCAGCGCTGCTCCGATGACCACGGCCAGTTGCGGGGCGATTTGTTCCACCTCGCCCATTTGTTGCGGAGGCAACGCCATGCTTAAAAAACTCGTCGGATTCCAGCTTGCGCACGGAACCACCAACTCCGTCTGCAGGATCTGAACGATGTAGTCGGACCGGGCGGATCCGCCCGAAACAAACACCTGAGTAACCGGTTTGTCCTGCTGATGCTCGAAAAAATCTATGGAGGCGCGCAGTTCCCGGCCCAGCGGCGCCAGCAACGTCACCATGGTGGACTGAACCTCGTCGGGGAGGCCGACTTTGATGCCCTCGGCTTCCGCATAGCTGACCCCCAAGGCTTCGGCGACACCGCTGGTCAATCGGTCGCCGCCGATTCCGACCACGCGGCTGAGCATCAGTTCCCCGTTCAACAGGATGCTGATCGAGGAATGCTTGAAGCCGATATCCACCAGCGCGATCACCTCTTTGTTGAACACATCCTGTTTCGCCATTTCGAACGCGTTGGGCGGACCAATCAGGCTGGGGACAATTTGTTCCGGAAGCAAGCCCGCGCTTTTGGCCGAGGCCTGCAAATCATCGATCAATTGTTTCTTTGCGCTGCCCACGAGCACCCTGCACTTTTGCCCGGCTTTGGAGGCCTCCGCTTTCGCGGCGGAGCGGGGAGGAATGACGTAACAATCGAACACATGATCCGGCAGTTCCTGCTGGAGATAATTTTTGGAGTTGAACTTCAGCATGATACGCATGTCGGACACGGGCACCATCGGCAATTCGGCGTGACGCACCAGCGATTCGCTCACGCCCACGGCCAGCACGACCTGCTTGGTGCGGCCACCCAGCGCCTGATTTACGGTTCCCAGATGTTCCCCCAGCAACTGCGGTGACAGACCTTTCTCATAAGCGGGCGCATCCTGGAGCACGTAGCCCAGAATATTCAAGCCTTCGCCCTTGCGTTGTAGATGGACAGCCTTGGTGGTTCGAGCGCCCAAGTCGATGGCTATGATCTGGTCCAGTCGTTTTGCCTGGCTGCTGAGAAATGGCAACGCCATGAATCGCTTTTATATATTTCGATTTTCAATTGCAAGCACTACTCAACGAAACCTGATCCCGGTCAAGTCAGCAACTGCTGTGCTCGCTTTCGGAATTCCCCCAGAAAAGCTTCGGTCAGGGCCGTCAGTCGGCCGCGCCACAAAACACCGACTACTACTGGGGCAAAGTCGTCCAGCTTCAAGACACGGATGTGCGACGAAGTTTTGGCCTTTGGAACCGCGACCGACAAGCCGATGCCGAAGCCATTGGACACGTACGTCTCAATTAAGTCCAGCGAGTCGACTTCAATTCCGGCTACGGCTTCACTGATGCCGCCATGCCGGGCGACGTAGTAAAAGAGTTCCAGGTGGTGTGTGTTCATTCAAAGCCCGGTTGCGCGTGGCTGAGATGTTACGAAATATTTTCGAGCGGGCAAGAGCCATTCCGCGGTCGCGGGCGAAGGCGGCACGGGCCGGCTTCTAAAACACCGGATTTACGTCCGCCGCGCATCTCAAACGAGCCGCAAATTAACTTGTCATTGAACCTGATCTCCTGAAAATGGGCTGAAGGCCAAATAAAGGCAGGCCAGTTTAGCTCAGGGGTAGAGCAACGGTTTTGTAAACCGTCGGTCGTCGGTTCGAATCCGACAACTGGCTCCAGTTTACGCTGTTGCCGTTTCGGCTTCATTCCGTGCGAAGCCCGCCGGGAACTGATCCCGGACCGCCGTTGAAAGCCTCGGGAGAGATTGACTCGAGGCCGGCGGCAAACGCCGGCACGCCGTCCGCAGGTCGCGTTTCTGATTTCCCAAATTCAAACACCTGCGCTAAGCTGACCCGCAAATGATGGTGTTGGTCATCGACAACTACGATTCGTTTACGTACAATCTGGTCCAGTATCTCGGTGAGATGAAGGCGGAGATGCAGGTTCATCGCAACGACCAGATCTCGCTCGGTCAGATTCGCGAGCTGAAGCCCGATCGGATTCTCATTTCCCCCGGGCCATGTTCACCGCGCGAGTCCGGACTGTCGAACGATGTCGTTCGCGAGTTCGGCAAGACGACGCCGACCTTTGGCGTTTGTCTGGGGCACCAGTGCATCGGTTACACGTTTGGCGCTTCCGTGGTGGTCAATTACCGGATGATGCACGGCAAGACATCGCCGATTAAGCACAACGGAAAGGATTTGTTCGAAGGGGTGCCGAATCCATTCAGCGCGACGCGCTATCACTCGCTGGTCATCCAGCGTGAGACCCTGCCCGACTTTCTGGAAGTGACGGCCGAGACCGACGAAGGGGAAGTCATGGGCATCCGGCACCGGGATTATCCGATTTGGGGCGTGCAGTTTCATCCGGAAAGCATCCTGACCGAGAACGGACGGACCATTCTCAAAAATTTTTTGAAGCTCGGCAAATCGGCGAAAGGTTGAAAGTTTTCTCATGACCCGACTTCTGCTGCTCGCCATCGGCATCGTGTGGACCTCCTTCTCGCAGGCCAACGAGAACTGGCCGCAGTTTCGCGGGCCCAATGGCGACGGCCATTCCGATTCCAAAGGTCTGCCGTTGACCTGGAGCGAATCGGAAAACGTGAAATGGAAGTCGCCGATTCACGGCAGAGCCTGGTCGTCGCCAGTCATCCTCGGCAATCAGATCTGGCTCACGACAGCCACGGAGGACGGGCGTGAACTGTTCGTGGTCTGCGTGGATCGCGATTCCGGAAGAGTTCTTCAAGACCGGAAAATCTTCGATGTCGAGAAG
>QHPW01000335.1:14338-16823 GCA_003219675.1 Verrucomicrobiota bacterium | reverse complement strand
CGAGGACCTTCATCTGGATCGCGCCGTTGTCGAGCAGAACGACGTCGCCAACGGCGATGTCCCTGACGAAATTCTCGTAGTTCACGTCCACCGAATGCTGCTCCTCGCTCCGCTCGCCGCGGACGGTGAGCGTGAATTTCTGGCCGGGTTTGAGGTCGAGCGCGGCCGGCAGGTCGCCGGTGCGAATGGCCGGCCCTTGCGTGTCCATCATGATGCCGACCGAACTGTTGCGCTCTTTGGCGGCGTCACGAATGTCGCGGACGACGCGATGGACCCAGTCGTGCGGCGCGTGCGACATGTTGAGCCGAAACACGTTCACGCCCGTGTCGATGAGCTGGCCGAGCATTTCCGGGGAATCGGTGGCGGGACCGAGTGTGGCGATGATTTTGGTTTTTCTCATGCGTCCAACCTGCTGGGGCCAAGGGTAAAAAAAAAACGGTGAATTAAAAGGGTTTATTCGGTGGTGTCGCGGTAATAAACAGTTGCGCAGAAATAAGCCGACATCCCGGGCAGACCCGGCGGTGAAGCGGGCTAAAGCCCGCGCTCCGGAGCGCGGCATTCATGCCGCTTCAATGGCCGTCGTGTTGGAGGAATGTCGAAGATTTCATGCGCGTCTATGTAGCGGCGATTAAAATCTGCCAAATGGGACTTGATATTTGGGAGGGTGAACCGCATATAAGAAAGACCAAATAACAATCATTTATGGCTGACATCGCGAACCGATATCCTGAGAATGTCGCGGGCAAATTCTACGTCGATAACCAGTGCATCGACTGCGACCTCTGTCGCGAAACGGCTCCCAACAATTTCAAACGGAACGACGACGGCGGCTATTCTTTTGTCTATAAGCAGCCGGGCTCGCCCGAAGAGGAAGCGCAATGCAAAGAAGCCAAGGAAGGCTGCCCGGTCGAGGCCATCGGCGACAACGGAGACCAGGGGTAATCCAGAGAACAGAATCTCAGTTCCGCAGGCGATCTCGTCTGCGGATTTTTTTCGGTTGGGCCGGGAGCATTTGAGAATGACGAATGTCGAAGCAATGCCAAAATCCGAATGTCCAATGGAACGCGAAAAATCCTGGCTCGCTGGATTTGCTGATTTCTTTCGTCATTGGTGATTCGTCATTCGGATTTGATTCAGCACCGTCCGCCGCAACAACTCCAGCGCTTGTTGTGAGGTGACATATTTGAACGTCTCGCGGTCGTAGCGGTTCACGGCATTCAAAACAAAAGTGTGCCGATCCATCGCCAGGGCGATGAACACCGTGCCCACCGGTTTGTCCGGCGTACCGCCCGTCGGCCCGGCAATGCCAGTCACCGCAATCGCAAAGTGAGCGCCTGTTTTCTGACGCGCGCCTTCGGCCATCTCGCGCGCGACGGGTTCGCTGACGGCGCCATGCGACGCCAGAGTTTCGCCGCGGACGCCGAGGAACTTTTGTTTCGCATCGTTGCTGTAAGTCACCAGTCCGGCCAGCAAAACGGCGGATGCACCGGGCACATTTGTAATGCGATTCGCGATGTACCCGCCCGTGCACGATTCGGCCAACGCGAGTGTTTCTCTTCGCTCCGTCAACAGCCGAACAATCACCGCTTCGAGCTGGTCGTCGTTTTCGCCGAAAATGTGCCGGCCGATGAGCTGCCGCACAATTTGTTCGGCCTCCAGTACAATTTTCTCCGCGCCGACTCCGCGGGCCGCGAGTCGCAAATCCACCTCGCCGGTCCGCTTCAATCATCGATTCGCCCAGGCCGGTCGTCCGGAGTGTGCGAGAGACGAACGCAGTGGGCCTGGGAAATCTTTCCAATATCAACGGCAGGACCTGCTCGCCGAACATGGGCTTCAACTCGCGCGGCGGGCCTGGCAACAGGATCAGCCAGCTCGCCTTGCGATCATCACGGAACGGATTGGGGTTGACTTCAATGACCAGGCCGGGCGCGGTGCCGTGCCGGTTATGGAGCACGATCGCCCCGTCCGGAACCAGCGCCTGCACCCGCGTCCGGGACGGCATGGGCCGTTTGCGAACAGCGAAAAAGCTTTCCACGTTGGCCAGAGCGAGGGCGTCTTCACGCAACTTTTTACCGAGTAACGCAGCGATCAAATCGCGTGTGAGGTCGTCGGAAGTCGGCCCGAGTCCGCCCGTGGTGATGATCAGATCGGCGCGCGCCAACGCCTCGCGCACCGCCATCTGGATATCGCGGCCGGCGTCCGCAACACAGACCTGGCGCGCGACGACATAACCGCGATCGGCCAGTTGCCGGCAAATCCACTGCTGATGTGTGTTCAGCACCCGGCCGAGCATCAATTCGGTGCCTGTGTTGATGAGTTCGATGTTCACCGCGAACGAAGTTTTGCCGTTGAAAGTTGAAAGTTGAAAGTTGAAAGTTTGCTTCCGTCCGCCGAAACCAAGGTCTTGGTTTGTCCGGTGAACATGTTGGAGTTCAGCCTTCAGGCTGTTCGGGGCCGCCAACATGCTAAAGCATGAACTCCAACG
>QHPW01000335.1:0-14318 GCA_003219675.1 Verrucomicrobiota bacterium | reverse complement strand
CCACCGCAAACGGCTGGTCGCTGAACTGTCGTGCAAGAAATTGTCCCTTCCTTCGGCGAAAACTTCGTGTTTAACTCCGGGTAGTGAAAGTCAACCTCGGCATTTGGGACAAGCTGACCAGGCTGATCGTCCTGCTGCTGGTGCTGGCGGCGCTGCTCGGGATCGCGCTCTGGTATCTGCCGCTCATTCAACGCAATGAAAGAATGCGCAAGGACATCATCACTTTGGAGACGGAGGTCAGGAAAGAGGAGGAAAACCAAAAGAGACTGAAAGCCTCGATTGAAGCCATGCGCGATCCCAGGACTGTCGAAAGGCTGGTGCGCGAGAAACTCAGTTACGCCAAAACCGGGGAAACCATCATCCGCTTCGAAGCGCCGGCGAGCAACAGCGTTCCTGCGCTGCCGAGATGATCACAACGGGTTTTCTCAGGTGGGCGAGGCTACCCTGAACCAGGTGGGGCGAGACTCCGTCGAGCCCTGAATTCTATCCACTGGAGGTCAGGGCTCGACGGAGTCTCGCCCCACCATCCAGAGTCGTTGAGCTGTTCCGTTGGGAGCCGAGAACTGTCCGCGGCTCGCGAGTACGCTGCTCCCTTGGAGGACCCGGGAACCGGTTTTAGTGGATGTTCTGCCCCAGAGACCGCGCTACACCGTCATGATTTCCTTTTCCTTGTCGCCCAGGTGCTCATCGATTTTTGCGATATACTGGTCCGTCAGTTTCTGGACTTCCTTCTCCGCGTGCTTCAATTCATCCTCGGTAATCAGCCCTTCTTTGGCCTCTTTTTTCAAATGTTCGATGGCGTCACGCCGAACGTGCCGGATCGCCACGCGGCCGTCCTCGGCCATTTTTTTGACCACCTTGGTGAACTCAACGCGCCGTTCCTGACTGAGCTCGGGAAGAACGATGCGAACAAATTTTTTGTCCACAGCCGGGTTCAGGCCCAGGTTGCTCTTCTGGATCGCCTTCTCGATGGGGTGAACCGTGTTGGCGTCCCACGGTTGAATCAAAATCATGCGCGGTTCGGGCGTGGTGATGCCGGCCAGTTCGCGAATACGCATCTGCGAGCCGTAAACCTCCACCATGATATTCTCGACAAGCGCCGGCGACGCCTTGCCGGTCCGCACGCCGGCGAACTCGTGCTGTACGACGTGCTCGGTCTTCTGCATCTTGTCCTCGGCTTCCAGAAGGATGTCGTCGATTGGCATAGCGCAGGAACACTAGCAAACAAAAGGCCGGCTGTATAGAGGAAGCCGCGGCGGGTAGTGGTACAGTGCATTTTCGGTGGGGCGAGCGTCCGCGCGAGCCGGCTCGTCAGTAGCCTCGCACCACCAAACTGTACCACTACCGACGGCGTCTCCCGGGCTATTTGGCTTGGTTTGGGCGCTGGAACCGAGCGCAGAGAATCCGTCGGGCCCTGACCTCCCAACGACAGAATCAGGGCTCGACGGAGTCTCGCCCCACCTCGTTCATGCGTAGCCGGCCGTGCTACGCCGTGACCAGCGTGCCGACGTGTTCGCCGAGGACAACGCGCCTCAAATTGTGCGGCTTGAAAAGGTCGAAGACGATAATCGGCATCTTGTTGTCCATGCACAACGAGAAGGCAGTCGAGTCCATCACCTTGAGTTGCCGTTGGAGCGCTTCGATATAGCTGATTTGCTCGAAACGGCTTGCCTTCGCATTTGCCTTCGGGTCGCTGTCGTAGATGCCGTCCACCTTGGTGGCCTTCAAAATCACTTCGGCGCCGATTTCGTTCGCGCGCAAGGCGGCCGCGGTGTCGGTGGAGAAGTAAGGATTGCCGGTGCCGCCGCCAAAAATGACCACGCGGCCCTTTTCCAGGTGACGCACGGCGCGGCGTCGAATGAACGGCTCGGCCACCTGCGCCATGGTGATGGCGCTCTGAACACGCGTTGGCACTCCGTTTTTTTCGAGCGCGTCCTGAAGCGCAAGGGCGTTGATGATGGTCGCGAGCATGCCCATATAATCGCCGGTCGCCCGCTCGATGCCGCGTTCGCTGCCGGTCAGGCCGCGAAAAATATTGCCGCCGCCGACCACGATGACGACCTCGACGCCGAGTTGGCGCACCTCGCCGATCTGGCAGGCCATGTCGTGGATCGCTTCCGGGCAGATGCCGACGCCGGATTCGCCCCCAAGCGCTTCGCCACTCAGTTTGAGCAGGATGCGGCGGTATTTCGGTTTACTTTGTTTGGTCATAAAGGCGGGAGAAGCACCGGAAAACGGGATGTTGACTATACGTTGAGCTGCCGGTGGGCGACATAGATCGGCGAGGTTGTAGCAACCGGCCATGCGCGAGTCAAATCAAAGACCGTGTCAAATCAAACACCGCAGCGCCGCGGAAAGGAGAGGCGCAGTGCCGTTCCCTCTCCCGGGGGAGAGGGTCAGGGTGAGGGCGAATGTGAATCCGGGTTCTCTACTTCCACGCACATCCTGCAATGTTCATGAGCTTTTCGGCCCAGGTGGGTTTCCAGCGCAAGGCGCGGGTTCGTTCAATGTCGGGCATGGCGGGAATCTGAAGAATGGTGTTCAACGCTCGCCCTCACCCCAGCCCTCTCCCCCAGGAGAGGGAGAAACTTCTTCAAGCACCCGCCATCTCGCCGACCTGAAACCGAATGAAGCGGCGGATGGTGATTTCGTCGCCGAGCTGTTTGGCCACGCCGGCCACGTGCTCCCTGACCGTGACTTCGGAATTCTTTTTCACAAAACCCTGGTCGAGCAGGCAGTGGCTCTGGAAAAACTTGTCGAGCTTGCCCTCGACGATCTTCGCGATGGCCTGAGGCGGCTTGTTCTTCACCTGTTCGGCGGCGATTTCCCTTTCCTTCGCGACGATCACAGGATCGACCTGGTCGCGTGAAACGGCGATGGGTTGCGCCGCGGTGATTTGCAGCGAGATGTCGCGCACCAACTGTTTGAAGTCCTCATGGGCCACGGTGCTTTCCCGGCCCGCGCCGACTTCGACCAACACGCCGACTTTTGCGCCGGTATGAATGTAAGCAGCGATCATCCCGTTGCCGCTCACTTCGAGGCGCTGGTGCCGCGAGATTTTGATGTTTTCGCCGATCTTCGAGACCGCGGCGACCCGGTCCGCTTCGGGGTCGGCCTTCGGATCGTTGGCGAGCTTGCGCGCGATTTCGTCGCAGAACGCCCGAAAGGTTTCGTTCTTGGCGACGAAATCCGTTTCGCAATTGATCTCGACCAGCACACCGATCCGTGAGCCGGGCAGAATGCATTGGGTGACGACGCCTTCCTTGGCTTCGCGCGAGGCTTTCCTGGCCGCGGTAGCGGCGCCGGTTTTGCGCAGGATGTCCACCGCGGCGTTCAAGTCGCCATTCGCCTCCTTGAGCGCCCTTTTGCAATCCATCAGACCGGCATTGGTCATTTCGCGCAATTTGCCAACGACGGCGGCAGTAATTTCAGCCATACGAATTTGTTGAGAGTTGAAAGTTCAGAGTGGCACCGATGGCGATGGTGGGTTCCGTCGGGACGGCATGGATAAACTAAGCCTGAGTGACGGTTGCGGCGACCGGAGCAGCAATCGGTGGCGCGGCCTCCGCCGTGACTGCGGCGGTTGCTTCCGCGGGCGTCGTTTCTTCGGTTGATTTCCGGCGGGCATATTTGGCTTCGTATTCCGCGCGCGCCTGGGTGATCGTGTCGGTAACGACTTTCAAAATCAGCCGAACCGACCGGATGGCGTCGTCATTGCCGGCGATCGGGTAGTCCACGAGATCGGGATCGCAGTTGGTATCCACGATGGCCACGATGGGAATCTTCAACCGGCGCGCTTCGGCCACGGCGTTGTGCTCGCGTTTGATGTCCACGACAAACATCGCCGGAGGGTAGCTTTCCATGGCGCGAATGCCGTCGAGGTTCTTGTGCAGCCGGGCGGCTTCTCTGCGCAGCATCGATTGCTCCTGTTTGACGTAATTGTTGATCGAGCCGTCGGCCTCCATCTTCTCGATCTGCTTGAGCCGGCCGATGGAGCGCTTGATCGTCTTGAGATTGGTCAGCGTGCCGCCGAGCCAGCGTTCGGTCACATAAAACTGGAGGCACTGTTCAGCCGCTTCTTTGACCGCCTGCTGCGCCTGCTTTTTCGTGCCTACGAACAGCACGCGGCCGCCTTTGCTGACCGTTTCGTGGAGAAACCCACACGCGCAATCGAGCTGAGCGAGGGTCTTGCTGAGGTCAATGATGTAGATACCGTTGCGGGCGTCGAAGATGAATTTCTTCATCTTGGGGTTCCAACGTTTGGTCTGGTGTCCAAAGTGGACGCCCGCTTCCAATAACTCTTTAACGCCGATACTTATCACAGTTTTCCATGGGTTATCAGCCCATCGGAACTCGCCGACGGACCATCCCGCGGAACACGGGATTGATTTTGATGTTGTTCTGGCCGCCCCGGCTCACTCGAGCCAGGGCCTGATTTTGAGGCCGTTCCGCCCTTTCGCCGCCGAGTGGACAATTGCCACAGGAACGAAAACGGGGAGCAAAATACCAAAGCACCCTGCGGCGGCAACCTTTATTTTCAAGGGGCGAATTCGCGGGCCGCGGGTCTGCCGGCCCGCAGCGGCTACGAACCATAAACTGCGCGGCAGCCGACGTAAGGAGGCTCGTTCTATTTCGGCAACTACCGGCGCCTTTTGACATTCGACAACTGGAACACGGACGGAGTATCTTTAGACCCAACCCGGCCCAGGCGGAGTTTCGAAGCCCTTCGCCGGAGCCACCGTCAATTTATGGCCAAAGAAGAACGATTCGCCGACTTCGCCTTATTGCTCCGTGAAACCGACGACGTGGCCGTAATCAAGCGGCCGGCGCGCGCCGGCACCGGGTTGTTGGGCGATACGATCCGTCTCATCTTGAGCCGGGACATACCCGCCGGCCACAAGATCGCGATCCATGAGGTGGCGGACGGCGCGCCGGTCAGAAAATACGGGCAGATCATCGGATTCGCCAAAGGAAACATCGCCCCGGGTGATCACGTGCACACTCATAATCTCGAGATCCGAGACTTCACCCGTGACTACGCGTTTTGTGCCGAAGCCAGGACGGTGGACTATTACCCGCCTGAGAAGATGCGTTACTTCCAGGGCTACGCCCGTCCCGGCGCACGCGTTGGGACGCGGAATTACATCGCGGTCATCTCCAGCGTGAATTGCTCGGCGTCGGTGTCGCACTACGTCAAGGACCGGTTCAAGACCGCGGATTTCCGGCGTGATTTTCCAAACGTGGACGGCGTCATCGCGTTCACCCACAAGAGCGGCTGCGCAATCCAGCCGGGCGAGCCGCATCAGTTGCTCATGCGCGTGCTGGCCGGCATCGCCCGCCACCCGAACATCGCCGGTTACGTGATGATCGGCCTGGGCTGCGAAGTGAACCAGGTCCAATTCATCCGCAAGGAATTCAAGCTCGACGAATTGAGACCGGGTGAAACCGCGCCGACGTTCCTGACGATCCAAAGCGCCGGCGGCGTTCGGCGAACCGTGGAGGCGGCCGCGGGAGCCGTGACGAAGCTATTGCCGGTCGCCAACGGCCTCCGGCGCGCGCCGCAGCCGATCAGCAAGTTGATTCTTGCGGAAAACTGCGGCGGTTCCGACGGCAACAGCGGCATCACTGCCAATCCCGCGTTGGGCGTGGCGTCGGATGAGCTGGTTCGTTACCGGGGCACCTCGGTTCTGGCCGAGACACCGGAAATTTACGGCGCCGAACATTTGCTTACCCGCCGGGCGGTCAGCCGGGAGGTGGGCGAGAAGCTGGTCTCGCTGATTGGCTGGTGGGAGAATCACGTCCGCAGGCACGAGGCCACGATCGACAACAATCCTTCGTATGGAAACAAGGAAGGCGGCCTGACGACCATTTACGAAAAGAGCCTCGGGGCGGTCGCCAAGGGCGGCCAATCGCCGTTGTCCGCGGTTTATCATTACGCCGAACCGATCACGACGACCGGTTTTTGTTTCATGGACACGCCTGGCTACGATCCGGTGAGCATGACCGGCCTGGTCTGCGGCGGCTGCAACATCGGCGTGTTCACCACCGGCCGCGGCAGTGTTTACGGCTGCAAACCATCGCCTTGCCTCAAGGTCGCCACCAACACCCCGCTCTACAATTGGATGCAAGAGGACATGGACATCAACGCCGGCACGATCCTCGATGGCACCGAGACGGTGGAACAAGTCGGCATGCGCATCTTCGAGAGGATCATCGCCACCGCCAGCGGGGAAAAGACCCGGAGCGAACTGGCCGGCATCGGCGACGAGGAATTCGCCCCCGGGATCCTCGGACCGACGTTCTGAGCCGTCGATGCAGTCGGAATGACGCCGCGCTGCTGCCGTCGGAGTGGGATTTTTTATTTACGGCAAGAAACAGCAGTCCCTGGTGCCGCTGTTTGGCGGGCTGTTGCTCATCGGTGTTTCCTACTTCATCGACTCCGCCTTTTACATGTCGCTCGCCGCGCTGGCGCTGCTCGCCGGCATGTACTGGCTGAAGAAGCAGGGCTATTGACGGAGTTATCGGCTCTCCGTGTAGCTGGTCGTGCCACTGCCTGAATTGTAGCCGGCCTTCGAAGCGGTCACCTTCACGGTGCTGGCACCGGCCCCGTCGCGCCGGACGTTGATGTTATAATGGAAACGCGCGATGCCGCTGGCGTCAGTCGTGGTGTCGCTGGACACCTGCCCGCCGTCAGGAGTGGTCAGGTCAAGATGCGCCGCGGCTCCTGACACGCGGTTGACCCCGTCGGTCACCGTGGCGGTAATGGAAACTTTGTTGCGATTCACGTAACTCGATTTGTCCGTCGCAACCGAAACACTCAGCGTCGGCGTCGGCTGCGGTGGATTCAGCACCGTGACGGTGACGGAGGCGGTCGCGGTCCTTCCGCCGGAATCCGTCGCTGAAGCGGTGATGGAGTGAGTGCCCGGGCTGAGGACTTTGCTGAAGCTGCCGCCGGTGCCAATCTGACCGTTGATGCTTGAAGTCCACACCAGACTGGCGGCAATGTTTCCGTCTTCAACGTCGCTCGCGGACCCGGTGAACAGGATACTGGAGTTGTAGGAGAAACCGGAGCCGGGCGCCGGCGCGGTGATGGTCACCAGCGGCGCATTGTTCGCCGGCTTCACCACAACCGTGATCGAGTCGCTGGCGGTCTTGCCGCCGGAATCGGTCACGGCGGCCGTGATCGTGTGCGTGCCGAGGCTCAACACTTTCGAAAAGCTTCCGCCGGTTCCAATTTGACCGTCGATGCTCGAAGTCCAGATCAGGTTCGCGGTGCGGTTGCCGTCTTCAACGTCGGTTGCCGCGCCGGTGAAAGTGATGGCGGAGCCGGAAAGAAAGCTGGAGCCGGTTTCGGGAGCGGTAATGGCGACTGCGGGGGGATTGTTGACCGGCGGAGCTATATTCGCGGTGTAAACCAAACCTTCACGATTGCCATCGGGGTCAAGCGTGTTGGCCGAACCCCAGGCGCTTTGCGGCTGCGCGGAGTTGATCAACGCCTGGCGAATCGTCGCAACGCCCGAAGCATTCGCGGCCCGCCCATGCGCTGCAATGTAGAGGGCGACCGCTCCCGCGACGTGCGGCGCGGCCATACTCGTCCCGCTCATGGTCCGGTAACCGCCATTGAGAGAAGTCGAATAAATGTTCACACCGGGCGCTGCCAGATCAATGGCTGCGCCGGGTGAATTGACCGGATTGCCGGCCACAACGTTGCGGCTGTAATTGGAAAAACCGGCAAGCGCATCGTCGGCGCTGGCCACGCCGTCCAGATCGGACAGAGCGCTGACCGCCATGACTTCGGGATAGGCGGCCGGAATCGCGTCGTCCACGGTGTCGAAAATGCCATCCGGCCCGTAAATGTCGCGGCTGTCATTTCCCGCGGACACCACGTAAACGACGCCTCTGGCAACGCTGTTGCTGATCGCCAGACGCAGCGCCGAACTGTTCCCGATGCCGACCAGACTCAGGTTCGCCACCTCGATTTGAGAGGCATTCTGCGTGACGTAATCGATGCCCTGGATGACCGTGGAGGTGATGCCGGAACCGGAGTCGTCCATCACTTTGATCGCCCACAGTCGCGCTCCCGGCGCCACGCCGACGACACCGATGCCGTTGTCCAGGGCCGCGGCAATGCCGGCGACGTGGGTGCCGTGCCCGTTCCCATCGGTGGTTTGTCCGGCAACAAAGCTGATGTTGGTAAACACGTTCAAGTCCGGATGGACCGCGACGCCGGTGTCCAGAATCGCAATGTCCGCGTTCACGCGTTCGTCCAGGCCGTCGATTTTCGCCATCGGCGACGCATTCGCGCCGATGCGTATGACGCCGGTGGGGATGATCTGGGCGGAGGCAAACAGTTGCAGTTCAGGCTCGACAAAATCAACGCGCGGATCTTCGCGGAGCGAACGCACTCGCTCTTCAGAAACCTCCGCGGCGAATCCGTTCAACGCATGTTTATAAACGTGATGGGGCTTGAGGCCGTGGGTGTTCGCGACTTCAGAAGGCGAGTGGCCCTGCTTGAGGACGACAATAAACCTGCCGGGAACTGCATAAGGTTGTTTTTCTTCTCCTGATACGTCGATTACCGCTGCGGAAATGAACGTCAAGACCGACCAGAACAAGCACGACTTTGATTTCATTACGACAAACTCCGTTACGCAATCGAAACGGTGCGCTTCGATTAACATTTGTCCCGAGCAGCAAAGATGCCAGCGCGACTTTCTCTTTGTTCCATCCTGTTTTCATTGCGTTTGCGGAGATGAGAACCGGAACGCTGTCTCAAATGAACACAGGCATTGTCTGCTCGCCACGCCGGGAAAATTCCTTCCCTGAACCAATCTGATCATTGCGTGCGACGGTCGCGAACATGACCGTTTGCGTTCCCCAGTGTATGTGTTTAGCCCCTCTGGGGTAGCGCAGGTTTCCAAACCTGCTATATCGCCGATTTCCAAATCGGCAGAGTCGTCGCCAGTTCTGAGGCTTTGGAGGCGGCGAAGCGTTTGCGGGTTGGAAACCCGCGATACAGCAGGTTTGGAAACCTGCGCTACGGCGCGGTCGCCACGCTAAACACGTTGCTCCATCCGATGGGGAGGGAGGCCGCAGGTCGGTCGAGGGGGATTGCGGCCGGTTCATGGCCCCGATTCACGTCCAGATTTTGGAGGTGTTCCCTTCCCATGAGCCTGGTGGGGCGAGACTCCGTCGAGCCCTGATTTCTGTTGCTGGGAGATCAGGGCTCGACGGAGTCTCGCCCCCACCCGTTCATGGTTTAAATGCACCCGAAAAAACTAAAGGCCTTCCAACAACCACGTTCGACAATTTAGGACCCGAACCGGATCGGGAGAACTGATCGCGCCCCTGGCGCACACGCGGCGCCCCCGGTCTCACGGTAAGGTTCGCCACTCCACGAGCCAGTGGGTTTCATCGAAGCGGTTGACTTCGCAACTTTGCGCGGCAGTCCCCGAACAGATTTAAGAAATCATCGGGCCTTTTCGTGCGCCAAAAATAGACAACACGGAGGCTGTTTTTCATTCGAACCGAAACAGGAACCCATGCGCTGAAATTGGGCTCGCGACGAAAGGCGCGAAAACATTGTCGCGACAAAGGTTGACCCGTCTGCCTCCGCCGCGGCGGACCTCGATGACGCAATTCAAGACAGGGCGATTGATTCTTACACACTGTCGCTGACGAGAGGGTTTGGGGGCGGTGGCATCACGGATGCTGAAATTCGGATTCAAGCCTGTTACGTCAGGCAGCAGTGATCCGGATTTTGTATCAGAAGGAATCGTATGAACGTGAAATGGGTCTTGGTGTTGAGAACACTTGCGTGCGCCGCGTTATTGACAGCGCCTCCCGGCTCAAGAGCCGCCGCCGCTTTCTCCGAAACCGAATTGACGCCCGGTGATTTCTTCGGATTCCGGCATTTTGGAACCGCCGTCGCGATTGACGGCGACACCGCGGTGGTGGGAGTCCCTCAGGATCCGGAAGCCGGCTTTGACGCGGGCGCCGCTTACGTTTACCTCCGCACCGGTTCCACCTGGAGCCAACAGGCGAAATTGATGGCCGCCGACGCGGCCGGTTCAAGTGAGTTCGGCTCTTCAGTCGCCATCAGCGGCGATACCCTCGTCGTGGGCGCGCCTTTCACCGCGGCAGGAGGCGTGAAGGTCGGGGCCGCTTACGCGTTCGTTCGCAGCGGCACGACCTGGATGCAGCAAGCCAAACTGGTCCCGACCGACGCCATCGGGGATGACCTGTTCGGCGCGTCAGTGGCCATCGACGGCGAGACGCTTGCCGTCGGCGCGATTGGCACCGGGCAGGACTACTTTGACGAAGGCGCCGTGTATGTCTATGCGCGCAGCGGCGGAACCTGGACGCAGCAAGCCCGGCTGCGCTCCAGCCAGCCGGGGCCAGGCAACGCGTTCGGTTTCTCGCTCGCCCTCAACAACGGCGTTTTGGCGGTTGGCTCCCCCTATGATGACGACCTCTTCATCATCGACGCCGGCGCGGTTTACGTTTTTACCGGCAACGGCGCGACCTGGAATCTGCAAGACGAGTTGACCGCGAACGACGCAACCTCTGATGATCATCTCGGCTGGTCCGTGGCCCTGAACGGCGATACCCTCGTGGCCGGCGCGCCGCAAAATCCATCGCGGACCCCGCCGGTTTCGGCCGGCACTGCATACGTGTTTGTTCGCAACGGCGTGGTCTGGGGCCAGCAGGCTAAACTCGTTGCCGACGACGCGGCCGTGTCCGACGCTTTCGGTTATTCCGTTGCCGCCGGCAACAATCAGGCCGTGATCGGGTCGGTGTTTGACAGCACGTTTGCCACGCAGGGCGGCTCGGCCTACCGCTTTAAACGGACCGGAAACCTCTGGAGCCAGGATTCGGAGTTCAGCGCCGGCGACATCGCGAATTTCAACCATTTCGGTTACGCGATTGCCGCCAGCGGTGTCACCTTGGTTGTGGGCGCGCCGTTGGGTTATTTCTTCGAAGAAGGCGCGACGTACGTCTTTGAATCCCCCAACACCGCGCCTGTGGCTGATTCGCAAGCGGTCACGGCCACTGAAGACACGCCGCTTGCCGTGACTCTGGCGGGCAGCGACGCCGAAGGCGACTCTCTTAACTTCACAATGTTGTCCAACCCGACGAAAGGGACTTTGAGCGGCGCTCCTCCCGGACTGATCTACACCCCCGCTGCGAACATGAATGGTTCGGACAGTTTCACGTTCAAAGCGAACGATGGATCGCTCGACTCAGAACCGGCCACCGTTTCAATCACGATCACGCCGGTCAATGATGGGCCGTCGATCAGTGACATTCCCGGCCAGACTGTGACCCAAAATTCTTCAACCGATCCCCTCGCCTTCACCGTGAGCGACGTGGACAACGATCCCGCCGCCCTGATGGTGACCGGCAGTTCGGACAACCCGGCCCTCGTGCCTGACGGCAACATCCGTTTCGGCGGCTCCGGCGCAAATCGCACCGTCACCGTGGCACCCGCAGCGAATCAAACGGGCACGGCGACAATCCAGGTGACGGTCAGCGACGGACTGGCCACTGCCGGCAGAACGTTCACGCTGACCGTCACTCGCGCGAACCTTCCACCCGTCGCCGACGCCAGCGCTTCACCCACGACGGTCATCGCGCCAAATAACATGAATGCGTCCGTCACGCTGCAGGGTTCGCGGTCGGCCGACCCTGACGGAGATTCCCTGACCTATCGATGGTATTCGAACGGCGACCTGTCCACGCCGATTGGCAGCGGGATGAGCAGCACCGTGATTCTTGGCACCGGAACCTACAACATCACGCTGGTGGTCAATGACGGTGTTGCCACGGACTCCGACACCGTCCTCGTCACCGTGCTGGGCGCCTCCCAGGCGATCGACCGCCTCATCGACGAGGTCGGAAAGGTCGATGCTCCGCCGGGCCAGAAGAAGGACTTGATCTCCGGCCTGCAGCGGGCGCAACAGGACGTACAGCGCGGGGACTATGGATCGGCGGCGAACGAACTGGTCGCGGCGCAAAACAAGATCGCAGACTGGTCTGGTAAGAGGATCGCGCCCGCAACCGCCCAGAGTCTGATCCAGGAGATCCAGCACATCATTGACGCTCTGCCGCTCCCGCCGAACGCAACCCAACCGCCGCCCAAGGGGCGGCGAAAGTAACCGTTCGAACCGTCACTGCACCGCGCGGAACCCGCGCGGGCGGCGAGGTTCTTTCGGCGGCGCATTCTTCCCCTCGACTCTTTTCGCATTCTGATGCACAAGAAGGGTGATGCTCGGATCGCAATCGATCATGCAAGCACCCGGCTCATACCACCCGGCCCGGCCCGCCTCCATTCTGGCGAGGCCGATTCGGCTATTGCAATGTCTAGGGCTGGCGGCGGTGATGTTGCTCAACGGGTGCGCGACAGGGCGGAATGGCTCGAAGGCCGATCCGGCTGCGAATCCACGAGACACAAACAATCAGGCAACCGTCACTGCACCGGCGCCTGAAGCACCCGCGCCCGCCCGCCCGCCGGCCACCGCGACTGCAAGGCCCGCGGCTCCCGGCTCAGGAACCGTTGGATGGAAAGATTTCTTTGACGGCAGGACGTTAGCAGGCTGGAAGATCACCGACTTTGCCGGGCACGGAGAAGTCACCGTGGAGAACGGCCGGCTTTTGCTCCACTCCGGAGTGATGCTGACCGGCGTCAGCCTGACCAACGAGCTTCCAAAGATCGATTACGAAGTCTCGCTCGACGCCATGAAGGTGGACGGCAGCGACTTTTTCTGCGGCCTGACGTTCCCGGTCGCTGACGCCTTTTGCACCTGGATCGTCGGCGGCTGGGGCGGTGGCGTGGTTGGACTGTCGAGCATCGACGGCCTGGACGCCTCGGAAAACGAAACCACCAAATACATGAAACTCGACACCGGCCGCTGGTACCGCCTTCGTCTGCGTGTGATGAAACAAAAGATCGAGGCGTGGATTGACGACGAAAAGATTGTGGACCAGTCGATCGTGGACAGGAGAATCTCGCTCCGCCCCGGCGACATTGACCTGTCGAAGCCTTTTGGAATCGCGACCTGGCAGACCACGGGCGCGCTGCGTGACATCAAAATTCGCCGGCTGACCGGCGGTAACGGGGAACAAACCGTCAAGTGAGCCGCCCGACTCAGACCGCCGTCGAACGCCGGAAACTGCTGGCGCGCCTTTTTCCCGATGGCATTCCCGTGCTCTGGTGCCCGATGATCACGCACTACGATCGCGGCGGCGGCATTGATGCGCAGCGGATGGCCGCGCACCTGCGGCACCTGTCGCCACACGTCAAAGGCTTCCTGATCCCCGGATCGACGGGCGACGGCTGGGAACTCAGCGACAGCGAAACACGACGGTTGCTGGAAACAGGCATCAGAGAAATGGCGCGACTGAATCTTCAGTTGCTGGTCGGAACATTGAAAACCGAAGCGGATGCCGCAATTCGCGCTATGCGGGACACGGTGGACTGGCTCGAATCGAGCACTGGCGAGGGCAATATCGAGAACCGTCTGGCTAGATCGCATGTCTGCGGCTTCACGGTTTGCCCCCCGCGGGGCAAGGAATTGACTCAGCAGCAAATTGGCGCGGCGCTGGGTTCGATTCTGGAATCCGGCCTGCCCGCCGCGCTTTATCAACTGCCGCAAATCACCCTGAACGAGATGCAACCCGAGCTGGTGGCCGCGCTGGCGAAGCAATTCCCGAACTTCATCCTGCTGAAGGACACCAGCGGCGCGGACCACGTGGCGTTGTCGGGTCAAAAACTGGAAAACGTTTTTCTCGTGCGCGGCGCCGAAGGCGATTATGCCCGTTGGTTGAAGGTTGCCAGAGGCCCATACGATGGTTTTCTGTTGAGCACGGCCAATTGTTTTGCCCGCCAGTTTCATCAAATCCTCGAAGATCTCGCCGCCAGACGTCTGAAGGCGGCCCAGGAAATGTCCGAACGCTTGACCGCGTGCATCAACGAAGTGTTCGGCATCGTGACCGGCCTGCCTCACGGCAACCCATTCGCCAACGCCAACAAAGCGATGGACCATTTCTTCGCCTGGGGTCCAAAGGCGCAGGCCGCCGCGCCGCCGCGGTTGCACGCCGGGGTCTGTTTGCACGCCGACGTGATTCGCGCCACCGGCGAGGCCTTGTCACGCCACGGTCTGATGCCGGACAAAGGTTATTGGGAGTAGTGCCGGAATTGTCGTTTGCACCGCGCCAATCACGGCGAAGAGACGGCGCGATAAAACCGCTGCGCCGAATCCGCAGACGTGCCGTCCGTGAAATCAAACGTTCCATCGGCCGAGGTGGTGTTGGTGAAC
>QHPW01000334.1 GCA_003219675.1 Verrucomicrobiota bacterium | reverse complement strand
GGCGGTGACGAGAAGGCCGCCGTTCCAGGGCATCACGCCGTTCGGGAACGCGATTCTGTCGGCGAAGACGGTCGCGCGCTCGTAGCGTCCGTCGCCATCGCGGTCTTGGAGCAATCGGATGCGACCGGAGACCGGCCCGGATGGATAATCGGTCATCTCCGCGACGAACAGGCGGCCATCGGCGTCCCAGGCAATGGCGACCGGCGCGACAATGTCCGGCTCGGCGGCGACCAGATCGGCGGTCAGATCGGGGTCGGCGAAGCGAAATGTGGCCAGTTCCTGTTGCGGGGAAAGAGGATTGTCCGACGCTTCAGCGGGTATGACGGTCACGAAAATGAGCAAACCGACGGCCAGCGGAAACCCCATGGATTCTGCACGTCTCAATTTGGTTTTCATTTCACTCTGGACCTTGCCGTTGCTTCCGGGTCGATCTGCTTAAGAGCGATGCTCGCCGAAATGCCAACTTGCGGATCGTTCAGAAGTCTCAATAACGCCGGGATTGCGGCCTTTGCGTTAGTGCCAAATTCACCGAGGCTCACTGCAGCTCTATTGCGTACGCGCGAATCCGCATCGTTCAACAACTCAGTTAAGGCGGGAACAACCTCGTTCGACTCCCGGTTAATCTGAGCTAAGGCCCAAGCTGCGTGGCAGCGCACGTCATCATTCCTATCGCGCAAGGCAGCCAACAGCTCGGGAATTGCAATCTCTGCTTTCGATCTCATGGTACCCAAAGCGATAGCCGCTTTGAAGCGTGTATAGTCGGCTCGCGTATGGTCTTTAAGACAGCAGACGAGCGTGGGGACGGCACGCGCGTCAGGACCTACGTCGGCGAGCGCACTGAGCGCATAAGATCTAACGGGGTCGGGACCGTTCTCCACCAGCTTTAGCAAATCCGACGACGCCGGCTTCGCTTCGGCGCCCAAAACATGAAATGCGTTTACCGCTCTGAATTGGTCTATCCGGCCTGATACAAGGGGAACGCTCAGCAAGGATTGCTTCTGAGCCAATTGCATGATCTTCTTCTTGAGCCAGGAGTCCTCTGAATCAATCATGCGAATGAGCGCTGGGAGGCCGTTAGTTCCGATGCGACGGACGGCTTCTTCCGCTACTTGGATTTGCTCATCTGTGCCCACACCAAGCCTGTCGATCCATTCACTCAATGGCTTGCCTTGATACACCGGCTCGCGGGGGCGCAGAGCCAAGAATGCTGTCCCCATGATCAGGACGGCTAGCAAAGCGACCACGGCGATGGCTCGGTTTCGTTTCATTGCACGCCTGCTTCCACCGCGGTTTCCGAGTCGATTTCTTTCAAGGCTTTTGCTGCGGCGTCGCGAACAAACTGGTCTTCGTCTCTGTCCAGTTCCACAAGCACGGAACAAGCTGCCTTCGCTTCCGCTCCGTACATGCCCAAGGCCAACGCGACTTGTGCACGAATAGTGGGATTCGCATCACGCAGATTCTTGATGAGGTTAGGCACCACAACCTGTGGTTCTTTTCGAATCAAACCCAACGCATTTGCAGCGCAGGCTCGCACGCGATCGTCCCTGTCGGATTCCAGTCGCTGGACGAGAGCAGGCACAGCAGCTTGCGCGTTGCAGCTGAGCATGCCGAGGCCTATAATGGCACGGCCGCGCACTTGGGGAGTGGCATTAGTCATGGCTTGAATCAAAGGCAACATGGCCTCTGGTCCAATTCCAGCCAAACAAATCATGGCTTTCGGCCAGGTCTCCAAGTCATTGTCATTGAGAAGCTCCATCAACGTCGGGATCGCAGCGTGCGCGGCTGGTCCCAATACTTCGATTGCTCGGAACGCCCGGCTGCGGCGCTCTTTCGCCGTCGTAAAATGAAATCGGATCCACGACTGCTTTCCGGCCAACTCGATTAGCTTTCGCTTCAACCAGGAATCTGAGGAGTGGAGCATTTCGATCAAGATCGGAACGCCATTGCTCCCGATCTGCCGCACTGCTTCAACCGCCCGGTTGTGCGAGTCCACTGTAAGCGACGCGTTATCCAACTCTCGCAACCAAACGCTCAACCGTTTTCCCTGATACACCGGCTCGGGCGGGCGCAGACTCCAAAAGGCAACCGTTGCGACGACCAGACCGAGTAGAATGATCAGCGCGACTTTCCGGCTCTTACTCTTGGGATTCATTTCGCCGGTATTGTGTCGTCGGCGCTTGGACCGATTTTTGATAGCGCTTCCCGAGCCAGTTTTGAAAGTTCCGCGTCGTCATTTCCATTCAGAACTTCGGTCAAGGCTGGAACCGCCTCGTTCGCTGTGGGCCCAAGCTTGCCTAATAATCGCGCCGCAGTCTGGCGATCGCGGATGTTGCGCTTGGGCTGCAGACCATCCACCAGGATTTGAACTGCTTGATGTTTGGTTGCTTCGTCGTAAACGCCGATGCGTAACAACGCATAGGCGCAGTATAAACGCACATGGGGATCCTGATCGGTCAGTCCGGAAAATAACGCTGATGCCGCGTCTCTCGCCTCTGGCCCCATCTCGGCCAACACAAGCGCCGCCATGTGACGGTTCCAGGCGGTTGGGTCGGCGAGCTCGTTGGCCATCGCCGGGACAATCACCGAAGTCTGTCCCGGGTCAATCGCCCACAGTGCCTGAGCAACCGCCCACCGGTTTCCCGGCAAGCGCGTCTGGACCGAAGGCGTTTGTAGCGTTTCCACGAGGGCCGGCACGGCCGCTTTGGCTACGGCCCCCATCTCTTTGAGTGCCAAAGCGGCGGACATCCGGCGGTTCCCATCGGCGTTCTTCAGTTGTTCGATGAGCGACTGCAATGTGGGCTTGGCCTCCGGGTGGTTCTCGGGGTCGACCTTTTGGAGGGCTATGCTAGCCCACTGCCGAACGTACTGATCGGGATCGTTCAGCTTCTGCTCCAATACGGGAATCGCCTGCTTCGCCGCGGGGCCGATGAGCGACAAGTGGTTGGCTGCGTTTCCGCGATCGGTCGGACTATTTGCCCCCAGCGCGCTCACCAACACCGTCACCGCGTCGTTGGTTTGCTGACCGATCCGCCAAACCGCCAGCGCGGCTTCAAGTCGCACTCCAACGGACGGGTCGGAAAACCTTCCCAGCACTGAGGGTAATGCTTGGCTTTGGGCCTGATTCCCTTCAGCAAGCTTCCCTGTGGCAAATCTGCGCACCTCTTCGTGCGGTGAATCCAGCGCCTCGACCAGTGCTGCCAGAGCCCTCTGGCTTTGGTGTTTGACGGCAATGAGACCCAGTGTGGAGACTGCAACCACCCGCAGGTCGCTGTCAGGGTCCCGCATTGCTCTGGCCAAGGCCGGCACGATCTCGTCGAACGATGCTTTTGGGTACCTGGACACAAACTCCTGTAACGTCCGCGCTGCTTCACGTCGGATCTCGAGTGGATAACTCGGGCGCGAAAAATGGCGTTGCAAGAAAGGCCAACGGAACCAGATTTCGACCCGCCAATTAGCAAACCTCGAATCGTGTCGGTTAATAGCCTGTGCCAGATAAGGAACCGCATTGGTTCCGATGCTACGAATGGCTTCTTTGGCCGGAGTTTCGTGGTCAATAAATCCCATCGCCGTCAGCCGCTGGCCTTTGGGCAATTCGCTGATCCACTGAGTGACACTTTTGCCCTGATACACCGGCTCGCGCGGGCGCAGAGCAAAGAATGCCGCCGCCGTGATGGCAACGCCAAGCACGACCATCAAACCGAGTCGACGCCGTTTGCTCACTGTCAGTTCGCTTTGGGTAATTCGTTCAACATTTTGACCGCTTCCTCCACGACGCGCTCGCCGGTGCCGGGTTCGGCGTAACTGTGCAAGCCGGTCCAGGTCTGGTAACCACCCAGTTTGTGCGCTTCCAGATCAGGCAGGTATCCAATCCAGTCGTTGGCCAGTTCGGCGATGAACGTGTAGCGGAAGGGGGAGCGTTCCT
>QHPW01000333.1 GCA_003219675.1 Verrucomicrobiota bacterium | reverse complement strand
AATCGAGTGTTAGACATTCCAGCTCCGTTAAGCAAAATGAACTGACGCTACCGGCTCAATGCCATCGCGCTGTGTTTCGAGGTTTAACCGATCCGGATTGGCGTTGCAATAACGGGTATGCCTGAAATGATGCAGGGAGGAAATGACTGTGATTAGCGGATCGGCACGTTTGTTTTTTCGGTATGCTTTATGTGCCCAGGCGGTGATTAACGTCGTCGCGCAGTCGCAGGTTATTTACGTAAACCGAAGCGCCTCCGGCCCGCAAACCAACGGCCAGAGTTGGTCCACGGCATATCGGTCGGTGCAAGCCGCTCTTGCGGACGCAGCGGCTGGCGACGAAATCCGGGTGGCGGCAGGAACTTACTTCGGAACCATTCAATTGAAGGAAGGTGTGGCCCTTTACGGCGGCTTTGCAGGAACGGAGACCAACCGAACGCAACGCGACTGGAACGTTCACCGCACAATTCTGGATGGCCAGCGGAGCAACAACGTCGCCGTTGTTCCCGCAACCAGCACTTTGGCGACGCGGCTGGACGGGTTCAGTATCCAAAACGGCGCGGCGGATTACGGGGCGGGAATTTATTGCGCAGGCGGATCGCCGGTATTGGCGAACAACACGATCGTCCGGAACAATTCCACGGGAATCGTCGGCGGCAGCGGAATTCTGGCTGACACAGCCCTCGATCTCGCCTGGCAGACGCCCCTGAGTTTCTTCACCAGCGTCGCCGAACGTTTGTTGGAAACCAAGGGTCTTCGCATCGGCAACATCCCGATCTATCCGACCAACGGCTACAGCGCCGATGTCCACCGCCTTTTGCAAATCGCGGCGAATCTCTACGATGCAACCACCAATCGCGGCGCGAGCTACCCGTTTTATCCGACGGTCTTCCGCCCGGTCTTCACCAACGACGCCGGAAACATACGGATTTGCGGTTTTGTGGAAGCGGAAAACGCCGACTTCATGACGAATCGTTGGCTCGACCTGGGGTTGGATGAGGATCGCGCGGCGTTGAGCGATGATTTTGTTCGCTCCAACGCAAACGTCTTCGGGCAAGCGATTGTAGTCGGCGCGAAGAAGGGACTGCCCAATTTCAACGAAGTCTCATTGGAGACGGACGTGTTGGTCGCGCGACGGCTGCAAGCCGCCAAGCCGAGCCCTCAAAGCCCGGCTGTGACATATCAGCAATCGTATGAACTGACTATCTCCAACTCTTTCGGTGTGGAGGCCTGGAATTCCTACACCCAGGCGTTTCCGCGCCCGCTGGAGCTGCGGGTGACAAATCACTTCCAGGCCAGGCTTGTCAGCAGCAACCAATCGCCGCCGGTGGTTCTGGCGTCATTCGACACAGTCCTGGGCAGTTCCACCAATCTCGATTCAACGAATCTCTGGAACGCAATGGAGTTGCGCGTGCCGTTATCCGGCCAGGTTACGCTTGTCCCCGACTCCGCCCTGTTCTATTCCCCGCCTTACCTCCGTCCGCTGACCAGTTCCAACATTTCTTACGATGCGACGCCGGGATTCCCTGTTCCTCAACTTACGGTTCTGGTCGCTCAGAGACTTCAATATATCCTGGTGGATCAGTCGAGCGGCCGGGTTCTGGACCTGGTCAATCTTGACGGCCTGGTTACGGGGATGGATGTCGATCGATTCCTCGCAGGTTCGACCAATGCCCCCGACTCCGGCTCAAGAGCAGGCATGTTCTGGCTCACGAACCGGGACACCTCAACGTCGATGACCTGGGGCATCACGAACCAGATTTATGTCGCATCGGAAGACGTGCTTTCCAATGGGGAGTGGAACGACTACACGTTGACTCCGATTGCCGGGTCTCAGAAAGAGAAGGCCATCGATGGATTTCGCAAATTTCTGGGTCTGCCGCCGCTGTTCGACCCGGCGGACACGAACCCGCCGCCCGGGCTGGTTATGCAAGTGCCGTTCACGCCCGCGCGCAGGTTGTCTCAAGCCCTTTGGTGGCAGGCCAACGATCCGCTGGTGCATTATCACTTCGCAGACTTGTTCGATCCTGTTTTCACCGACACCAACAATGTCCTTGTCCTCTTGCCGCGTCAGAGTCCGCCCACTTCAAACCTGGGCTTTCTGAACCACCGTTACCGACCGTGGGGCGGCAGTGCGGGCACAGAACCCAACGCCTCGAGCTTCGACCGCGCGATCAAAGACCGGCTGATTCGGCAGTCGGACGATTGGGATTTCCCTTCCGAAACAACCGCGAACCTGAATTGGCTTGATCGCGTCCATCGCGGCACACCGTGGCAAACCATTTACTTCGGATCGTCCGTCGAGCCGGTTCAGAATTGGACGCGCTGGTCCGGGAACGCAGCCACTCACCCGACGAACGATTGGCAATTGATCCAGCTTTTCCTCAACCGAAGCCTCGGTCTTGACCCGGCTTCGGTTTCCGGCGCCTCGCCGTTGCTCGTGAACAACACCATCGCCGCCAACAGCGGGTCCGCCAATGGCGCGATCTATATCGCCCCCGGCTCGACGCCGGCGCTGGTCAACAACATCGTCGCATTCAATTCAAATGGCGTCTTTAAACAAGGCGCGGAGACGGTGATCGCGCGGACGAATTGCGTGTTCGCGAACGGACCCTTCGATTACTACGGACTGTCCGCAGGCGTGGGCGACATTGCGGCTGATCCCGAATTTGTTTCTCCCGCGAGCGGAAATTTCGACCTGCTGGCGACCTCTCTCTGTATTGACGCCGGGGACGACTCGGTTTTTTCCGCGGCCTGGCTGCTCGACGAACCGGCACGCCGGCAGGGCGCACAGGTGGAAATCGGGGCGTATGAATTGAGTCCGTCCAGTCCGGGGGTGATCACCGACGTGTTTGGGGATTCGTCCGGAGGCCCGTTTGAGTTCAAGCTGATGGCATTTACCGGCCGGCGATTCGCCATCGAAACCTCGGCAAACCTGGTGGATTGGGTGTCGGTGACGACCAATTCCACTGCCGATGGGTTCTTTTCGTTCAGCGATCCGGCCGCTGCCGGCTCCAACGAACGGTTCTACCGCGCGCGGCTGGTGCCATAGAGCAAACAAAACAGCGGCGGTCATGTGACCGCCGCTGTTGACTGACCGGTTCGATTCTTAATTCGGACTGATCTCGTTCCACGACGAGACGACGTAACCGCGGGACGGGCCGAGTCTGGCCAGGGATTCGTCGTAATGGAATTTGAAGTGGCCGTTCATCGTGACTGTGGCCGTGATGGTGGAGCCGACGAAATCGTAAGTGGTCGAGCCGCCGCCACCCAAAGTGAGAGCGGCGGAGGGAGCATAGATGCTTCCGGTGAACGCAGCGTTGCCACTCAGGGCGATCGACGTGTTGGTCGGCAGGCCGAAATACTCGAAGTTCAGCGCGCTGCCGGGGTTGACGATGCCGTTGCCGCCAATGGTGACTGAGGCCGCCCCGACATACAACTGGAGCGTCGCGCCGGTGGCAAGGGTGATGCCGTTGAGTTTGAAATAGTTCGTACCCACCACACCGCCGGTCAGGAGTTTTGTTCCGCCCTGAGAGCCGCTGTAGGACGTGCTGCCGGTCAAGGCCGGCGCAGGCACGGTCACGGGCGCGAAATCTATATTCATATCATCGCTGGAATAGCCGGGTTCGATGCCTAACGTCGGCTTGCTGACCCAGGCCTTGTCACCGACCGAGGCCCATGTCCCAAGCTCGAAGGTGCCCCCTGGGCCTGTCGAGGCGTGCCCCATGATGCCGGCATTGTTGACGTTGATCAGTTTACCGTTGGTTGCCACGTCCCCATTGGCCTTGCTCTTGGTGCTGTCGTATTTGCCGAGCGTGCTGGCGGTCAGATCGGTTGAATCAAAACTGTCGGTGAGAACGAACCGTCCGTTCATGTCGATAAGGCCGTTCGCCGCCATGGCCTTGCTGAAGATGGCATCGCGCCTGGCGGTTACGCGCACTTTGCGTTGGATCGCCGCCACATCGGGCCTGAATATAGGAAGCATGCCGCCCAGGATCATTCCATAGGGTTTGTTGATCAGCCGGCTGTCAGCGGCAGTGACGAGGTTGGCCGGCGCAGGCGCGTAGCCAACGGCCTCGATGATCGGCAGGTCCGGTTGTCCGAGCGGCGGCAGCTTGATGCCCACGTCGTACCAAGAGTTGTTTTTCGAATTCCCGTTCTGCAGACTGCCGGTCGTGTGATAAAAGCCGTCGGTGGCGCTCAAGGTCCAGCGGTTTGCGGCCAGGTTGCCGTATTGCAATGCGGTCAAGGCTTCCTCGACTCCCGCTTCCATCGCCGGGACGGACGAGTTCCACGACTGCGAGCGCAGGGTGGATTGGTTTTGGGCCGAGATCATGGTGAGGTAGGTGGACAACGCCAGGCCGACAACGAACGCCGTGAGCAGGACCGCCAGGATGACGTTGCCCTGGGGTCGGTTGTTTGTTTTGATTTTCATAGTTTCTTTGGGGTTTAGGAGGTTAAGTAATGAA
>QHPW01000332.1 GCA_003219675.1 Verrucomicrobiota bacterium | reverse complement strand
CGCGTATGAGAACATCGCAGCGGAGCTCATCAGCTACCTGGATTTGCCCGCCGGGCTGATCCGATTGGGAGTCAATAGCGACGACAATTTTCGTGTCGCTTCGGCGGTGAATCCCCGTGACATCGGCTTGCAGCTTGGAACGTTTGACTTGCTTGGCGGGCGCGGGTCGGCCGACACGATCTTTTCAGTGTTTGTCCAGACCGCCGGCATCTACCCCGTTCGGCTGGTCTGGGAGCAAGGTCAAGGCGGCGCCAACCTCGAATTCTTCTCGGTGGACATTGCGACAGGACAGAAAATCCTGATCAATGACCGCAACAATCCGAAGGCGATCAAAGCGTATCGTGTTTCCAATTTCGTCTTGCCACCCCTGATCAATCAAATCCGGCCGCTGCCGGGAGCGGTCAACGCCTTTCCGCAGACCGATATTTTCGTGGAACTGCTGGATCAGACCAGCCCGGTCAATTCCACGACCGTGGCCATGACGTTGAACGGCTCGGCCGTCACGCCGCAGGTTGCCAAGTCAGGCAGCAGCACGAAGATTTCCTTCGATCCGCCCGGCATGTTGCCCTCCGGTTCCACCAACGCCGCAACTTTGACATACTCCGACAATGCCGGCGTTTCCTACACCAACACCTGGCAGTTCGTGGTGCAGAATTACTCCACTCTGCCAACACTGCCGCCGGACAGGAAACTGACCTCCGTTGACACTACCAAACCGGGCTTCCAGCTCAGGCTGCGTTTGTTGCCGCTCGGAGTGGCGCGTCCCGGCGGCAACACGGTCGCCACCGCCATCCTCCAACTCAATGACGCGTTCCTTGATCCGACTACGGGCCAGCCGTATCCCGACCAGATCAATCGCTCTGCGGCCGGCAATGAGCCGGGAGCGGTTTTCAATCCCGACGGCACGTTCACTGAGCCAAGCATTATCAACTTCAACGAAGCGGCGGGAGGCACCGACCAGGGGGTGTTCCGTTCGCCCACCTGGCCGGACGAACAGAGCCCTGGTGTGCCAGGCTTGGATAGCGGCCAGGATTATTACGTCATGCTCGCGTCCACCATCCTCGAATTGAAGGCCGGAGTGTATCGCATGGGGGTCAACAGCGATGACGGGTTCGTGGTGACCTACGACGATCCGCGGGACGTTTTTACAATTCAACTCGCCTCGGCCGGAGACCGCGGCCAGACAACGTCGCTTTTCGATTTCGTTGTGCAGGAGGACGGACTTTATCCCTTCCAGTTGATCTGGTGGGAGAGCACCGGAGGTTCCGAGTGCGAATGGTTCATNTTTTCCAGGCCAGCCCGGTCAAGGCTTATCGGACCGCCCCGCCACGGCCGTATGTAAAATCGATCAACCCAACCCAAGGGGCGGCATCGGTTGCCACCAACACCGCCATTGCAGTGACGCTCGTGGACGGTGCCGCCAAGGTCGTGACCAATTCCATTCAAGTCCTGCTGAACGGCGCGGCGCTGACGCCGGCGATAACACAAGCGTCCGACGTGACAACCATCAGCGCCACTCCGCCGGGCGTGTTGCCGTTCCTGTCGAGCAATAATGTGACGTTGGTGTTCAGCGACAATGGAACTCCGGCGCTGACGCGGACCAACCAGTGGAGTTTCACAGTGGAAAGCTCCCTGCCCAAGGTCCTCTTTGTGGCTGCCAATCCGGCGGTATTAAACCCTAGTGACGCGGCCGCCAAGGCGCGGCTGGAATCCGTTCTGGGATTTGAAGTAGTTGCTGTCGGCGATACCGCCTCCCAAACCAGTGATGCCAACCGCAAGGCCTTGATCGTCATCTCGTCCACCGTCGGCTCCGGCAACGTCAACACGAAGTTCAGGGACGTGGCGGTTCCAATCCTTAACTGGGAAGCGGCGTTGGAGGACGACCTCCTGGCCGCCCCAGCCGCCGGCGTCACGGTTGCGAGTCAGACCCAAATCCAAATCGCAAACGCGACCCACCCATTGGCTGCGGGCTTTCCGGCCGGACCGCTTACCATTCTGAACCCCGCCCAAAGCGTCAGTTACACCGATCCCAACGCCAACGCGATCATCATTGCCCGGCTGGCGGACCCAACCGTCGGTAACTCCCCGGTCATATTCGTTTTCCCGAAGGGAACGGACATGGAGCCCGATCCGACGACCGGAGCCCCGTTCAAGGCGCCGGAAAAGCGCGTCGGCTTCTTCCTCAACAACGACACCTTCGTCAATCTCACGCCGGAAGGATTGAAATTGTTCGACGCCGCCGTTCAATGGACTTCGGGAATTACCAATACGGCGTCCTTGCAACCGAAGTTCGACCCGCCGGTACTTTCGGGCAACCAGTTGACAATATCGTGGACAGGCGCCGGCACTTTCCAGGAAGCCAGCAATCTGACCGGCAATTCGGCCGATTGGTCGAACGTCAGCCCCCAACCCGCCGGTAACACATTTACCGTGACGGTCGGGGCGGCTTCGCGGAAGTTCTATCGCATCCGCCAGTAGGTTTTCGGATGTTCGACACGCGGAATCGCCGCAATTTCAAGACTCATATTCAAAAAGCAAGATGGAAAGTTTTATGAGATCGACCCCTCTGCCGATGAGCCGTTGGCTATCGCTGTCATCGTTATTGTTCATTTTTGGATGCCTGGGACCGCTGGAGACCAACGCGGCCAGGATTCTGTTCGTGGTCGATTCCGTGATGCCCGATGGCAGGGCCAACAACGCTAACGACCGCGAAGTGGTCGATCGGCTCACAAGCAAAGGCCACGTGGTCACCATAGCGGATGATCAGGACCCGGTCCTCGACACGTTTCTGGCGGGTCAAGACCTGATCCTGATCTCCTCCAGTGTGGGCAGTGGCAACCAGCCACTCAACAGTCTGGCGCTCGACCCTTTGAAAACCGGGACGCAACCCATCGTCTGTTACGAGCCGGGTCTTTATGATGAACTCGGATGGCAGACCGCGAACACGTTTGGAAATGCGGGTGGTCACACTGCGCTCGCGATGGCGTCCGTCAATCAATCCCACCCCCTGGCGGCCGGGAAATCCGGGATCGTTTCCATGGTCACTTCGGGCACCGCCACATTCAGTTCATCCGCCCTGCCGGTGGATGTGGGGGCGGACGCGATCGTCATTGCCGCCAATGGAACTCCGGGAGTGGATGAGGGCCGGCTGTCCATCTGGGCCTACGACATCGATGACCGTCTGGCCGACAACACCACCACGGTGCCCAGCCGGCGCGTGGCGTTCTTTTTCAATGCCGGCACGCCGGTCAACGTGTACAACTCCAATGCCTACGATCTTTTTTTTGCGGCGGTGAATTGGGCGCTGGCCATCGGAGCGAGCAACGAACCTCCACGGATCAAGAATCTCTCGCCGGCGAACGATTCGGCGTTTGTTCCCATCAACCAGGGCATCAGCTTCTCGGTCAAAACGATCAGTCCCAATTCCATCCCGAGCGGGAACATTCGCCTGATCCTGAACGGCGCGGACGTCAGCTCCTCTCTGGCAATCGGCGGCACCTCGAGCAACCGCACCGTGAATTTGCCAGGCCCATTGACTGAGAACACACTCTACAGCGGACAAATTATCGCAAGCGACGGCGCCGGCCGGTCCACAACTCTGACCTGGACGTTTGACACGGTCGGCACCGTTCGACCGCGGCCCAATGCAGTGGGCATCAACCCGGCTACGGACATCTTCGTGGAGTTGGTGGACCAGAACCGCCAGGTCAACACCAACAGCATCGCATTGTCGTTCAACGGCGGCTCCGTGGCTGTGACATCCACTAAAACCGGAACGCGCACCTCGATCTCCTATGATCCGCCCGGTTTGTTGCCCTCGAACTCGACCAACGAAGTAAGACTCGTCTTCAGCGACACACTCGGTGCTTCGTACACCAACACTTGGAGATTTGTCGTTCTGGATTACCTGGCGCTTCCGGTTTTGCCGCCTGTCTTCAAGGTCTTGCCGGGCACGGTGGACCTGAACCGAAAAGGGTTCCTCCTCAAGCTCCGGCAGATGGAGGTCGCCCGACCCGGCGGCGGCAACGTGGATTCGGTCAGGCGCCAACTGGACGATCTTTACATCGATCCCAATACCCTGTTGCCCTATGCCGACTTGATCGATCGGACCCAAACCGGGTTTGAACCAGGTTCAGGCTTTAATCCGGACGGAACGTTCACCGAAGCAGGCGTGATCAATTACAATCAGGATGGCGAGAGCGCGATCAGCGTCGGCAATTTCACCGACGCGAACGGGTTTGCGGACGAACCGATCCCTGGAATCCACTCCACTGTCAACGGCGGGTTCACCGACAATATCGCCATGCAGGCGTTGACTTATCACGATTTGAAAGTCGGTGTCTATCAGCTCGTCGTCAGAAGCGATGACGGATTCCGAGCCAGCAGCGGGCCGGGGCCACAGGACGTTTTTTCTCAGATTCTGGGTGAGGTCAACGCCGATCGTGCCGCCGCCAATACCCGCGTCAGCTTCGTGGTTCAAGAGGACGGTTTTTATCCATTCGAGTTGATCTATTGGGAAACGGCCGGGGGCGCGGAATTGGAATTCTACTCGATCGATGCCATCACCGCCGCAAACATACTCATCAACGATCCAACCAACGCGAATGGCGTCAAAGCGTATCGTCCGGCGTCGATCACACCGCCCCGGCCGTATGTACGATCGATCAATCCGGCTTCAAGGGCGACGTCGGTCGCCACCAACACCACGATTGACGTGGTCATCGTCGATGGCGTCGCCAGGGTCCTGACCAACTCGATTCAGCTCATGCTGAACGGCGCCATGCTCACGCCGTCCATCACCCAGACTTCCGGCGTGACAACCATCAGCGCCGCTCCACCGGGCGTTTTGCCGTTCCTGTCGAGCAATAATGTGACGCTGGTGTTCAGCGACAATGGTTCCCCGTCGTTGACCCGGACCAACGCCTGGAGCTTTACGGTGGAAAGCTCTTTGCCAAAAGTCCTTTTTGTCGTTGCTACAGGGGCGTTAAACGCGAGCGACACAGCGGCCAGGGCACGGCTCGAATCAGTCCTGGGGTTTGAAGTAGTTGCTGTCGGCGATACCGCCTCCCAAACCGCCGATGCCAACCGAAAGGCCTTGATCGTCATCTCGTCCACTGTCGACTCCGGCAATGTCAACACGAAGTTCCGGGACGTGGCGGTTCCGATCCTCAACTGGGAACCGGGTATAGAAGACGACCTGCTGGCCGCTCCTTTGGCCGGTGTCACTGCCGCGAATCAGACCCAAATCGAAATCGCAGACGCGACCCACCCATTGGCTGCGGGCTTTCCAGCCGGACCGCTTACCGTTCTGAACCCCGCCCAAAGCGTCAATTACACCGATCCCAACGCCAACGCGATCGTCGTTGCTCGGCTGGCGGACCCAACCATCGGCAACTCCCCGGTCCTATTCGTTTTCCCGAAGGGAACGGCTATGGAACCCGATCCGACGACCGGCGCCCCGTTCAAGGCGCCGGAAAAGCGCGTCGGCTTCTTCCTGAACAACGACACCTTCGCCAATCTCACGGCGGCAGGGTTGAAGTTGTTCGACGCGGCCGTGCAATGGACTTCGGGAATTACCAATACTGTGTCCCTGCAACCGAAGTTCGACCCGCCGGTGCTTTCGGGCAACCAGGTGACCCTCTCATGGAGCGGCACTGGGAATCTGGAGCAAACAGATTCCTTGTCGCCTGCCAATTGGGGTCCCGCGCCCAGCCAGGCAAACCCCCAAACGGTGCCGGCGAGCGGTACGCGATTCTATCGAATTCGTCAGTGATGGAACCATCGTTTGAAAGTTCCGTCCTGTCGCCTACTGTGTCTGTTTCGAGCGGAAATACCGCATGGGATCAACAGTGGGCACTGTGTATGGACTGGTCGCGCCGACTACCGGTCCCCAAGTGCCGCCACC
>QHPW01000331.1:1584-4601 GCA_003219675.1 Verrucomicrobiota bacterium | reverse complement strand
AAAGCCGCTGGCTCGCACGTCGAAGCTGGCCCGCGAAATCGCGGACGCCGCCGCCCGGGCCAGGGCGTTTCTCATGCCGGCCATGTGCCTGCGTTTCCTGCCGGAATGGGACTGGCTCAAAAAGTCCATCAACGAACAAAAGTACGGCAGAGTTTTGGGCGCCCGATTCCGCCGCGTCGCACAACCGCCCGCGTGGGGACAGAAATTTTTCTTCGACGGCAAACTTTCCGGCGGCGCGTTGCTCGATCTGCACATCCACGACGCCGACTTTGTGCAGTTCTGCTTCGGCCGTCCGCGCAGCGTGTTTTCGACCGGGTTCAGCAAGGTCAGCGGCGCGATTGACCACGTCGTAACCCAATATCAGGTTGCGGCGGGCGCATCGGTGAGCGCGGAAGGCAGTTGGGCCATGACCGAAGGATTCGGTTTCAACATGAGCTACACCGTTATCTTCGAGAACGCGACGGCCGATTACGACCTCGCGCGCGGCGCAGACGCGCTCAAACTGTTCGAGAAAGGCAACGAGCCACAAACACTGCGTCCGGGAGGCAAAGACGGCTACGTCGGCGAATTGCAATATATGCTCGAGTGCATCCGTTCCGGAAGACCGCCGAGCATTGTCACGGCGCAGGAGGGCGTGAGTGCGGTCGAAATTTGCGAAGCGGAAGAACGATCGGTAAAGACCGGTCAAATTGTTTCCTTATAGGGCGGTGGCGAAGGGAAGTTTGTGTCAACAGCGTCAACTGGCTGCAGAGCAGCGGCAGACGGCAGCCCACGGCGTCAGCCGTGGGTTGAGGTGTAATAAATCGGAGCCGCGGAGCGGCGAAAGAGAGCCCTGAAAATCAAGCCCCCATCACGGTTTGACAAGATTTGCCGGCCAGGTAATCTCCTTTCACGTCGCTTTCACGCCAATCAGCACATACAAAAAAAGGAAATCATTATGAAAAAAATCTCAGCTTGCATGATGGCACTTGCGGTTTCGGTCGCGGTCTGCCGGGCGGACACACCCAAAACCGGCGACAAAGCGCCCGACTTCGAGGCCAAGGACCAGGATGGCAAGACCTGGAAACTGTCCAAGCTGGGCGGCAAACAAGTGGTCTTGCTCTATTTCTATCCCAAAGATGACACGCCCGGATGCACCAAGGAAGCCTGCGGCCTGCGCGACCGCATGAGCGAGCTCAAGAAGGACCAGGTGCAGGTCCTCGGCGTCAGTTTCGATGACGGCGAAAGCCACAAGAAGTTCATCGCCAAACACAATCTTAACTTCCCGTTGCTGGTGGACACGGACGGCAAGATCGCCGACCAGTATGGCGCGCGGATGCCCAACAAAAACATGGCCCGCCGCGTCAGTTTCCTGATCGGCGCGGATGGAAAAATCGCTCACGTCACGGATAATCCTTCCGCCGACGCGCATCTCAATGAAATGAAAGATGCGGTGGCCGGCTTGGCGAAGAAATAAGAAGCTGCTTTCATTGTCATGAGAAACCTGCGGCTCTGCCGGAGCACTCGCGAGGTCCGACATTTTGGGAAGGGTCCGAGTTGACCGGCAAGCCGATCCCTCACCCTGAGCCGTAACGGTTTAGTTGGTCTGGGGTGGCACAGTCAACCTGACTGTCCTCGGTGGCAACTTGCCGCCGAGTTTGGAGCATCGCAGGCGCTCACCGTTCGGTGCTGGCATCCGGCCAGAGTCTGGCGGGCTGGTAGCCCCCAACACGGGCAAGTTGCCCGTGCCACCCTTGTTTTCCCTGAATCGTTACGGCGCCCTTCATTGCCGCTGCCCTTGCCACGCCACGCCGGCCGCGTATCTTAATCCAGCGTTTTAATTTTTCGTCGGGTATGGAAAAAATCACTTACGCTTCGCTGGGTTCACTCGGAGAGGGCTTTCACGGGGCATTCGATGCGGCGCTGAAACTGGTCCGCGAGGGACTCGGCCGCGCGCATCCCATGTACATCGAAGGCAAGCCGAAGAAGGCCCGGGACGGTATTTTTGCCGATATTTCGCCTGCCGACAGCCGTGTGGTGCTTGGGAAATTTCAGCGCGGCGGCCGCGACGACGCGCGCCAGGCGGTTGACGCGGCCAGGGCGGTTTTTTCCGCCTGGCGCGACCTTGGCTGGCAGGATCGCGTTGCGCTCCTGCGCAAATCCGCTGAGCTGATGACCCAGCGCCAGTTTGAATTCGCGGCGTTGCTGAGCCTCGAAGTCGGCAAGAATCGCTTCGAAGCCATCGCCGAGGTTTCCGAAGCCATTGACCTGATCCTTTATTACTGCCAACAGATGGAGGAACACCACGGTTACGAACTGCCGATGGGCGGCGCCGGAGCCGAGCAGACGCGCAGCCTGCTCAAGCCCTACGGGGTCTGGGCGGTGGTAGCGCCGTTCAACTTCCCGCTCGCGCTGGGCACCGGGATGGCCGCGGGCGCGCTCGTCGCCGGCAACACGGTCGTTTTCAAACCGGCCAGCGACACCCCCTTCTCCGGCATTTGCCTTTACGAAGTGCTGAGCGACGCCGGCCTGCCGCCGGGCGTGTTCAACTTCATCACCGGTCCGGGCCGCACGGCGGGCAACGAACTCATCCTCAACCCGGATGTGGATGGCTTCATTTTCACCGGCTCAAAGGCGGTCGGCTTGAAAATTTATCATCATTTTGCGCAGACCATTCCCAAACCGTGCATCACGGAAATGGGCGGCAAAAACCCGGCCATCATCATGCCCTCGGCAAATCTCGACGATGCCACCGAAGGCGTCATGCGCTCGGCATTCGGCATGGGCGGCCACAAATGTTCCGCCTGCTCCCGGCTTTATTTGCACAAAGACGTTTACAAGCCGTTCCTGGACCAATTCGTCGAAAAAACCCGGGCGCTGAAAATCGGCGACCCGACGGCGCGCGACGCTTTTCTCGGCCCGCTGATCAACGCTGCGGCGGTGAAGAAATACGAGAGCGCCGTGCGGCTCGGCAAAAGGGTTGGCCGCCTCGTTTTGGGCGGGCGCACTTTGCGCGAGGGCGAGTTCAGCCGCGGCTG
>QHPW01000331.1:948-1552 GCA_003219675.1 Verrucomicrobiota bacterium | reverse complement strand
TCAAATCGCTCGACGAAGCCCTGAAACTGGCCAACGACAGCGAGTACGGCCTGACTGCCGGCATCTTCACCAACGACGAAAATGAACAGCAAAAGTTCTTCGGCGAGATCGAAGCCGGCGTGACCTACTGCAATCGGCGCGGTGGCGCGACCACCGGCGCCTGGCCGGGCGTGCAATCGTTTGGCGGATGGAAAGGTTCGGGGTCCAGCGGCAAGAGCGCGCTCGGCCCGTACTATGTCGCTCAGTTTATGCGCGAGCAGAGCCAGACCATCATCGCAAAGTGAATCGACGAGAGGATTTGACACCGCCGGAAGAGTACACTCGCGCGCGCGAGGAGGCCGCACTGATTCGTTTTCCCAAGGGATTCGGCCGTCCGACGAAGAAGCAGCGGCGGCAATTGGAAAAATTCCTTTAGACGCATCCGCTGCCGGGTGGCCACAGCGCCGCTGAGGCCTCCGCTCATCAACCTCGCTCGTGTTTCGGCAAACGCGAGGGGGGCGCATCGTGACACACTGCCCCCCAACGTGAGCACCCGCAGGCGGAGCGCCGGTCTCCGACCCGGCGGTTCCGGCGCAGGATCGGGCAATGCTGCCGGACCGGAGGC
>QHPW01000331.1:0-943 GCA_003219675.1 Verrucomicrobiota bacterium | reverse complement strand
GCAACCACTCGAATGCCATACTACAACGCATGGAGAAACCGAATCGCCGAAGCGTGGACGCCGCGTCGCGTCAAGCTGCGGAAACCTGGCTCCGCTGCCAGGACCTGATCGCGGTCTCCTTTAATCAAAAAGTGTTACCCCATTTGCCTCCCCTTGGGCACATCAAGAGATTGAATGCACACTTATGGTAAAGAGGATTGCCTTCTGATGAGTATTCGACATTGTGCTTTTGCTACTGTTCTGTTTTTTGTATTTTCGATACGCGCCGTTGGTAGCTATTCCTTTCAAGTCTCCCCGGCCATGGTGCAGTATCTTGCAGAATTGTCGGGAACGACTTTTCAATGGAAAAGGAGGTCGGCGGTTCCGATTTACTTGCGTTAGCGTCCCCAATACAAAGTGATACCTAAACAATATGCCGAAGAGTTTATGCGCGAATTCTTCCGTGCACGCACTGTGGAACTCCGGAGGGAACTGGAAGCGCGAGCACCGTTTCGCACGAAGTTCTTTGCCGAGGATTGTATCTGGGAGAGCCGCAATACGAGCCCAAATTGTCACCCGTCCAGCAAGCCCTTTCCCCAAAGTGCGTTACCACTTGCAGGCAGAAAACCGACGGTGGTTGATTAAAAGTGTCGATCTCGAGTGCTTTCTATGTGCGGAAGGCACTCGCAATTCCGAATGCCCCGTCTGCAAAGGAACGAGTTGGCGCGGAGCGGATAACATCTCCGTGCAGATCAAGGCCGCAAGGGAAACGCCGTCTAAGCGGGACATTCCACCCTCTGACTACAGACGGCTTTGACCTTTCAGTTTCATGAAGAGCGAACCGATTCGACACCGCCGTCCTCTGACACTCGCGCACTTTCGCGACCACCGGTGCGCTGGTGGCCGGCGACGGTGATCCTCGTGTTGGCTGTCCTGGCCGGATTCTACTTCCCAGTCATGCGCG